>NZ_JAELTL010000075.1:0-21314 GCF_016428815.1 Serratia sp. ASV30
CCCCCCCCCCCCCCCCCCCCCCCCCCCCCCCCCCCCCCCCCCCCCCCCCCCCCCCCCCCCCCCCCCCCCCCCCCCCCCCCCCCCCCCCCCCCCCCCCCCCCCCCCCCCCCCCCCCCCCCCCCCCTTCCCGACCCGGCGCCCCCCGAGATCTACACCCAGTTGGCATCGTCGGCAGCGTCAGATGTGTATAAGAGACAGGCCAGACATCATCGAGCAGGCTGAAAAAACCGCCATCACAACAACTGGCACAAAACTTCAGTCAGCAACAATTAGAAGTCACGCAGCTACAGCAATGTCAGAAAGGATTAGAGGTGCTTGGTACCATACAGGAGAGCATGAAAAACCGTGGGGCAATGACGTAACACGTTGATGGAATAGTCATGTTTTTCTCACCCACATTCTGCTTTTACTACAAATCTAGCTTGCTATGATGTGACCAATATCATGGCGTGCCCAACACTTTTTCATGCTCTCCGTTTCACAATCTACTCTCAGAAACAGTGCTCTGCCGAATGTCTGGGATGTCTCGGCGCGGGGCGTATAACTTATTTCCGACAACAATCCATTCCCCTTTAATCCACACTTGGACCTTTGATCCAGATATAATGGCCTGACGCCGTCAGATATCGTTTTTCCAATTGATAGAACGTAGCGCCCCTTCGGGGCGAGCACGGCAGCGTTGCTGCCTCAACCGTCTTTAAGCCCCCTACCTCATATCAACGTCGGTGCCGCCTGATCGCCCCCGCGCTGATATCCGCATAAATTAGCACGCCTGCGACGTGAGCACGCTGACGCCGAGGCCCTTTTCCCATTACCTGCCACCCTCTATACTCTGCACAATGTACATTCCGCGACCCACAAAGCTGTTGTTCCAGCATAACGACGGCTGGAGCCAGTATCTGGATAAACATGGCGACCCCCTCAGCGACTGGACCAAACTCGCCGTCGAGCGCATGCTCGCCTGCGGTACTTGCCTCATGGGCGTTCGCCGTTATTGCTGTGCCTCGCCGAACTGCACACACTCGCGCTTTTTCTGCCAGAACTGCAAGTCCAAGGCCTGCAGCAGTTGCGGCTTCAAGGCCACCGAGCAGTGGATTGCCGAGCAGCAGCACATCCTGCCCGACTGCGACTGGCAACACATCACGTTTACCATGCCCCACCTGCTGTGACCGTTTTTCAACAACAACTGGCCCCTGCTCAACGACCTGTTTCGCTGTGCCACCCGGGCCATGCTCCGCTGGGCCCGCCGACAGGGTATCGAGGTCGGCATCTTTTGTGCACTCCACACCTATGGCCGGCAGCTCAATCAGCACCCGCATATCCACGTCTCCGTCACCCGTGGCGGCCTCGACGTCAAACACAACACCTGGCGACAGCTTTTCTTTAAAAAGAAAGACGTAGAACAAATCTGGCGTAACGCCGTCATTTACCTGCTACGTGACAACTATACGCACATCAACCCCGGTGACCTGCCGGGCCTCGGCCATATCCTTAATGAGGACCGGTGGCGCCGCTACCTGCATGCCCAGTATCGCCGCGCCTGGAAAATCCACTTCGCCAAAAAGACCCGGGGTGCCTGGCGCAGCGTGAAATACCTCGGCCGTTACCTGAAACGACCACCGGTGGCAGCCTCGCAGTTGCGCCATTACCGCGGTGGCTCGATCGTTCATCAGTACTACGACCACAACACGCAGCAACACAAACGCCAGAAGCTAACCCAGGAAGAGATGCTACAACGCTATATCAGCCATATTCCGGCGCGGCATTTTAAAATGGTGCGGTACTACGGCTTTTTGGCCAACCGCAAACGGGGCCAACTGTTGCCGAAGGTTTACGAAGCGCTGTCGATGACGGTGCGGGATAAGCCCAAACGGCCCGGGTTCGCAGTGTTGATGAAAGGCTTCCTGGGCTCAGATCCGTACCAATGCATCCTGTGCGGCGATCGGCTGCGATTTGCCGGCGTCGAGGCTGGCAGGCATGCGACAGAATTACTGTCGACCAGGCTACAGCGGATGGAGAAAAAGCGATGGCTTCAGGCACCGGCTCTGGATAAGTGCGCCTGAAAAATGGGTTTTAGATTAAAAACACAGCAAAACCGGCATTTTTACGTATAACTCTTCGCGATACTGCACCATCAGGGGATACGGCACGCTACCGTTCATGGTCTGTTGCTCTCAAAAGAAACGATCCAAACTCCTAACCATGAACATATTCCCCAAGGGCATAAAGTTGCGCTGCAAGATATTCCTCAAAACGGCACTATTTTGCGCTATGGCGAAGTGATTGGCTTTGCCGCACGGGATATTCGCCGTGGCAGTTGGATTGATGAATCGCTGGTGCTGCTTCCTCCGGCACCCGAGTTGGCCAGCCTGCCACTCGCCAACAATGTACCCCAGGCATTACCGCCCCTGGAAGGTTATACCTTTGAAGGCTACCGTAATGCCGACGGCAGCGTTGGCAGCAAGAACCTGTTGGCGATCACCACCAGCGTGCACTGCGTGGCCGGTGTGGTGGATTATGTGGTAAAAATCATTGAGCGCGACCTGCTGGCGAAATACCCAAACGTCGACGGCGTGGTGGGTCTGAATCATCTCTATGGCTGCGGCGTCGCTATCAACGCTCCCGCCGCAGTGGTCCCTATCCGCACCTTACATAATCTGGCGCTCAACCCGAACTTTGGCGGCGAAGTGATGGTGGTAGGGCTCGGCTGCGAGAAGTTGCAGCCGGAACGCCTGCTGCAGGGCACCCCAGATGTCCACCCCATTACCGTGGATGAAAGCCGGATTGTGCGCCTGCAAGATGAGAAGCACGTTGGGTTCCAGGCCATGGTGGCCGATATTCTGGCCGTTGCAGAGCAGCACCTGCAACGCCTGAACCGTCGCCAGCGGGAAACCGTGCCAGCCTCAGAGCTGGTGGTGGGGATGCAATGTGGTGGTAGCGATGCCTTTTCCGGGGTGACGGCCAACCCGGCGGTGGGTTTTGCTTCCGACCTGCTGGTACGCTGCGGGGCAACCGTGATGTTTTCTGAAGTTACCGAAGTACGTGATGCCATCCACCTGTTAACCCCACGGGTCGCCGATCAACACGTTGGCAAGCGCTTACTGGAGGAGATGGCGTGGTATGACGACTACCTCAACCAAGGGCAAACCGATCGCAGCGCCAACCCTTCACCCGGCAATAAGAAAGGCGGTTTGGCTAACGTGGTGGAAAAGGCATTAGGCTCAATAGCCAAATCTGGCAGTAGCGCGATTGTCGAAGTGCTCTCCCCTGGTCAACGCCCCAGCAAGCGTGGGCTGATTTATGCCGCCACCCCTGCCAGCGACTTTGTTTGCGGCACGCAGCAGTTGGCTTCCGGCATTACGGTGCAAGTGTTCACTACCGGCCGGGGAACCCCTTACGGCCTGACTGCCGTGCCAGTGATCAAAATGGCAACGCGCAGCGCGCTGGCTGAACGCTGGCACGATCTGATCGATATCAACGCCGGAACTATCGCCACCGGGGAGGCGACCATTGAGCAGGTGGGTTGGCAACTGTTTGAGCTGATCCTGGATATCGCCAGCGGCCGCAAGCAAACCTGGTCAGATCGATGGGGTTTGTTCAACGCGTTGGCGGTATTTAACCCGGCACCTGTTACTTGAGTGCAACGCCCCTCACCCTAACCCTCTCCCCAAGGAGAGGGAACCGAATGTGCCACTGTTTCACTTTTTAGCGGGACCTCGATCCCGTATTAGCTGGTGGTTTAATTACCGCGACACCTGAAGGTTGAGGCTGGCGGACAGCTAGGCTAGTCTTCATCCAGCTGTAACCCCACATACAGCAAGAGGCGAGCATCGAAATTGGCGAGGTTCAACCCAGTCAGCTCGGAAATGCGATTGAGACGATACTCCAGCGTATTGCGGTGAATATAGAGTGCCTTGGCGGTCGCGGTGGGCCGCACATTATTCAGGAACCAGGCATTTAAGGTACGCAATAACAATCCATTTCCGTCCATCGCCTTCAAACGCTCCAACGGCCGAGCCAGCTCATCCGCCTGCCAACCACTCCGCAGGCTGCCCAGCAACACCGGCAGCATCAGATCCTGATAATAATAGGCCCAGCGCCCAGGCATGCGCTGCTTGCCAACGGCCATGGTGGTACGCGCAGTACGGTAGGAACGCACCAGGCTGCCTGGGCCAATGAAATAGTTGCCGAGCGCAATACGCACTCGCAAACGGCTGCTTTCATTGATGCGCACCAGCAGATTCTCCACTCGCCGCCGGTGGGCCTCGGCATCCCAACGCCCGTGGTGATTCAGCGCCGGTTTAAGTACCACCATCTCACTGAGAGAAACAATGGCGATCAGGTTGTCACGTTCGGGTAGCGTCAGCAGCTCCTGTAACTGCTGCAACTCGGCCATGGCGCTGTCGACCCCCAACTGGCCGCTATCCACCTCTACTACCGCCGCGACACGGGGCTGGTTGGGATCTATCCCCAGGCGGTGCGCCCATTCCATCAAGGCCGGTGACAACTCCTCCGTACGGATCAGGTTCAACACAAACTCTTCACGAAAGCGGCTGTCCTGGGCCAACAAACTCAACAAACGCGCCTGCTCCAGCATCATTTCAGCGGTCATGCAGACCAGTTCACCGTACTGCCGCAGTTGCACCGGATCGCCGGTCAGGCCGATGACCCCAACGATATTCCCGTCAACGTGCAACGGCAGATTAATACCGGGCCGAACGCCGTGCAAATGACGGGCAACGGCATCGTCAATAGCGACCACCCTGGCCTGAGACAACACCAGCAATGCCCCCTCATGCAGTTCCCCCAGCCGCTCAGGGTCGCCACTGCCAATAATCCGGCCCCGGTTGTCCATCACGTTGATATTGCTATCAATAATTTTCATGGTGCGAGCGACAATTTCCCTGGCTAGCTTGGCATCAAGATGATACTCCGCCATTGCGTCTTATCCCCGTCGGATGATAAACCAACGTTCAGCATACCGACGCGCCTCTACGGGCACATTGTGCAGATGCCCAAATACGTTTTATCCGGGCACGAGTTTGTGCTCAAACTCACAGTTTTTAAGCCATAAAAAAAGGCACGCCGCAGCGTGCCTCTGTAGAACAATGGAACAACATTACTGCATCAGCAGATACAGCGTTGAGTCGCCACGTTGGATGTTCAACGCCAGTACCGCAGGCTTGCTGTCGAGCACCTTACGCAGTTCACCCAGGTTATTGATCGGCTGCTGGTTCACACCCATGATCACGTCGCCTTTTTTCAGCCCGATGCGCGCAGCGGCACTGCCAGGTTTCACCTTCTCAATCTTCACACCTTTCACTTTGTCGGTGCTGTTGCTCAGTTCTGCACCTTCAATACCGGTGTAAATATTGCTGGAATCAACCTGCTCCTGGCTACTTTGCTCAAGCGTTACGTCAATGGTCACCGGCTTACCGTCGCGGATAATGCCCAAGGCCATCTTGGTGCCCACCGGCAAGCTGCCGATCTCGGCACGGAACGACGCAAAGCTGGAGATGGCTTTACCGTTCAGGGTGACAATCACGTCACCGGCCTTGATACCAGCCTTGGCAGCAGAGGATTTCGGCACAACCTGGCTGACGAATGCGCCACGCTGGGCGTCCACTTTCATCGCTTGCGCCAGCTCGGAGTTCAGCTCGGTCCCCATAATGCCCAACTCACCGCGTTTCACCTGGCCATATTCCACCATTTGCGAGGTCAGGTTTTTCACCATGTTGCTTGGGATTGCGAAGCCGATACCGATGTTGCCGCCGTCCGGCGCCAGGATCGCGGTGTTAATGCCAACCAGCTCACCGTTCAGGTTAACCAACGCACCGCCGGAGTTACCCCGGTTGATCGCCGCATCGGTCTGGATAAAGTTTTCGTAGTTTTCAATGTTCAAACCGCTACGCCCCAAGGCAGAAACGATCCCGGAGGTCACGGTTTCACCCAGGCCATACGGGTTACCGATCGCCACGGTATAATCCCCCACGCGCAGCTGCTCGGAATCGGCCATTTTGATCGCCGACAGGTTTTTGGCGTCTTTCAGCTGGATCAACGCAATATCAGAACGCGGATCCTTACCGATCACCTTGGCTTCAAAACGACGACCATCGCTCAATTGCACCGTGATCTTGCTGGCATTGTCTACCACGTGGTTGTTGGTGACCACATAGCCTTTGGCTGCATCGATGATGACGCCGGAACCCAGTGCTTTAAAGGCTTCCTGGGTAGTTGGCCCACCCGGTGCGCCACCTTGGCACATTGGAGACCCCTGGAAGGGTGAACCATCCTGGCAGAACGGCGACATTTGCTGTACCGTTTTCGCATCCACCGTGGCACTTCCTTCCACGTTAATGCTTACCACTGAAGGCATCACTTTTTCCAACATCGGTGCCAGGCTTGGCAACGGTTGGGCGCTAGTAGAGGCAGAAGCCGTTTCTGAGGCGTTGGCGGTAGTTACCGGACCCATTGCCAAACCAATACTCAAAGCCAGGGCGCTTAAAACCAGTGCTGTTTTTTTCATCTTCATCTGTGTGTCTCTTAAAAGTCGTTCAAAAGGAATACCGGGTCTTGGTGCTTAGTAAGAGCCTGCTGATTAGCTGAAGTTCCCCTGGTGCGGCTGGCTAATAGTAAACAAATATTGTCGGTCTTTACAAAACTCGAAATAATGTTCCAGCCTGAGAGTTATCTCGCTAAAATAAGCGAGAATTATCTCATGAATTTATTCCGCCGCCATTAAACGACGATATTCATCATAGGCATAAAGGTCGGTCATGCCGCTGATATAATCCTGTAACAACCGCGCCCGGAAATAATATTCCCGAATAGCCTGCTGCTCGGCCGAAAGATGCTGCAAACCTTCCACCGCCTCGACATAGGCCAGGCGGTGTTTGGTGGAAAGCTTGTGAAACAGCCGCGTTTCAATCGGAAACGCCCGGTGGCTGTCTTCCCGTACCAACTGGCTGAAATCGGCCAGCGACATGGCCAGCAGCGGGCTATAAATGTCCAGCAGGCCGTTGATCACCCGGTAACCCTGTAGTTCCAACTGCTCCACTTCCGGGTGGTTAAACACGTGCTTGAACGCAACATTCTTGAAGATAGCGAGCAGGCGGCAAGCCGGGCTGGCATCCTCCAACAAGGCTCCGTTAAAGTGGCCGTGATACACCGCGTCCAGGTTATCGATAAACCGCTGGGCCGCATGGGGAACCAATTTGGCAACGGTAAATACCCGCAGGTACATAAAGAACTGATCTTCTGAACTGCGGCGCGCTCCGCTGCGCTCAATTTTACGGAACGCACTGGCAACGGTCTTATCAAACAGATCCCCCGGAGCAATCTCGCCCCATTCCTGGGTTAAATGCTGATACAGCTGCTCCACGGTAAAGATGTTCTTTTCTACCGCGTCTTCCAGATCGGCCACGCAATAAGAAATATCATCGGCGGCTTCCATAATATAGGTGAGAGGGAAACGATCGAACTCTCCCATATGTAATTCGCGCCGCAAGCGATCGACAAAGGCTTCTTCCGCCAGATAAAACCCCGGCTTCTTCATCAGATAGCTGTGGCTGGCGGGAATATCGCTTGCCCAATAGGCCGGGCGGGTATATTTCAGGATGCAGCCTACCTGGGCATAGGTCAGGTTCAATTTCAGCAACGTGTAGACCAGGCGGATCGCCTGAGCATTGCCCTCAAAATGGCTGAGGTCGTGGCGAATACGGCTGCGCAGCCGGTTAAGGTCGCTCTCCCCTTCATGCAGGCGTAACACCTCTACCTGGCAACGATCGTGGCTACCCGGTTCACTGCCACAGCTGGCGGGATCGAGCCGCTGGCAGAACCAGTCGTTGATGGCAGATTCGCCGAAATGGCCAAACGGCGGATTACCTATGTCGTGCATCAGGCAGGCCATTTCGACAATGCTCTCGAAAGGATCGAGCAGCTTGCTCAGGCCGAGCGCATCAATACGCTTTTCCTGTTTGAAGCGGTTGAGGATCTCTTTGGCAATATGCCGCCCCACCTGCTGCACTTCCATCGAGTGGGTCAGACGGCTGCGTACCGCCGCGTTACGCTCCAGCGGAAACACCTGCGTTTTCTGCTGCAAACGACGTATCGCCGCAGAATTGACGATGCGACCGCGATCGCTCTCGAACTGGCGAATGATGTCGTACTCTTCTTCGGCTTCAATCGGCTTGCTAAAAGGCCGCTGAAAGCTGATCTTCTGCTTAAAGTCGATCCCGGACATCTGTTTCTCCTCCCGTTGCGCATTCCCTCCGTGATAACAATTCCCGGCGGCGGATGCAACGGTATTGCGGATTATCTCTCTCACAGAGCCATGATAGACTATGGCGCAATTTCCATACCCTATCAGCGAGTATTATTTATGAAAGTAGGCATCATCGGCGCAATGGAAGAAGAAGTTACCCTGCTGCGCGAGCAAATTGCGAACCGCCAGACCCTGCAACGTGCGGGTTGTGAGATCTATACCGGCCAAATCAACGGTGTGGAAGTCGCCCTGCTCAAATCAGGCATCGGCAAAGTGGCAGCGGCTCTGGGTACCACCCTGCTGCTGGAACAGTGCCAACCCGATGTGGTGATCAATACCGGCTCCGCCGGTGGCCTGGCCGCTACGCTGAACGTGGGCGATATCGTGGTATCTGAAGAAGTGCGCTACCACGATGCCGACGTGACCGCCTTTGGCTATGAACCAGGCCAGATGGCCGGTTGCCCACCAGCGTTCGTTGCCGATCCCGCGTTGATCGAGCTAGCGGAAAACTGCATCAAACAGCTTAACCTGAACGCGGTACGCGGCCTGATTTGCAGCGGTGACGCCTTCATTAACGGTGCCGAGCCTCTGGCCCGCATCCGCAGCACCTTCCCAACCGTTGCCGCCGTTGAGATGGAAGCCGCCGCCGTTGGCCACGTTTGCCATCAGTTCGGCACGCCATTCGTGGTGGTACGCGCGATTTCCGACGTCGCCGACAGTGAATCCCATATGAGCTTCGACGAGTTCCTGGCAGTGGCCGCCAAGCAGTCCTCGCTGATGGTCAATGCCATGCTGCAAGCCCTGGCCAAGCGCGGTTAATGTGAAGCTGCGTCTGTGCGCCCTGCTGAGCTGGCTGATCCTGGGGATGCTGCTGCCTGCCAGCGCCGCCCAACGGGTGATCAGCCTGGCACCGAGCACCACGGAGCTTGCCTACGCGGCCGGTATGGGGGATACCCTGCTGGCCGTCAGCGCTTACTCCGATTATCCCCCTGCCGCCAGGCAGCTGGAACAGGTCGCCTCCTGGCAAGGGATCAACCTGGAACGGATCCTGGCGTTGAAACCCGATCTGGTTCTCGCCTGGCGTGGCGGTAATCCCCAGCGGGTATTGGATCAGCTCGCCTCCTTCGGCATCCCGATTTTTTATGCAGATGCCAAGAATATTGACGAGATCGCCCAATCGCTGGATGCGTTGGCGCAGTACAGCCCTCACCCAGAACAGGCACATCAGGCCGCTGCCAGCCTCCGCCAACAGGTAGAGGAGCTGAAAACGCGCTATGCCAGCAATTCGCCAAGGCCAGTGCTGTTACAGTTTGGCACCCAACCGCTGTTCACCAGTTCGGCGGCCACGTTGCAAAGCCAGGTGCTGGCCTTGTGCGGCGCAGAGAATATCTTTGCCGATAGCCCCGTGCCTTGGCCGCAGGTAAGCCGTGAGCAGGTGCTGGTGCGTAAACCACAGGCCATCGTCATAAGCGGAAATGCCCAGCAGATCGCCAATGTGAAAGCCTTCTGGGGCCCGCAGCTGGACGTGCCGGTGATTGCCCTTGAGGAAGATTGGTTTAACCGTGCCGGGCCACGCATCATGCTGGCGGCACAATCACTATGCGGTCAATTGGCGGAGATCCATTGATGGTATTTTGGCTGGATATTCTTGGTACGGCGGTGTTCGCCATTTCCGGCGTGTTGCTGGCGGGCAAATTACGGATGGATCCCTTTGGCGTCTTGGTACTGGGGGTAGTGACCGCAGTCGGTGGCGGGACGATCCGTGATATGGCGCTCGCCAACGGCCCGGTATTCTGGGTAAAGGATCCCACCGATCTGGTGGTGGCGATGATCACCTGCGTGCTGACGCTGCTGCTGGTGCGCCAGCCGCGTCGCTTACCGAAATGGATCCTGCCGGTGCTGGATGCCATCGGGCTGGCGGTGTTCGTGGGGATCGGCGTCAATAAGGCGTTCGCCGCTGGCAGTGGGCCGCTGGTGGCCGTCTGCATGGGAGTGATCACCGGCGTCGGCGGCGGGATTATCCGCGACGTGCTGGCCCGCGAGATCCCGATGATCCTGCGAACCGAAGTCTACGCCACAGCCTGCATCGTTGGTGGCACGGTGCACGTCACGGCGTTCTACACCTTTGGCATGCCGCTACAGCATGCCATGATGCTGGGGATGATCATCACGCTGGGCATCCGCCTGGCCGCCATTCGTTGGCATCTGAAACTACCGGCCTTTATCCTCGAACAGTAATTCTTGCCTCCGCCAGCTTCGGCGGAGGCTTTCCTGCCAAGCAGTATATTCGACTATTATATACGCAATGTGCTATTATTTTGCGCTAATAAAATGCGCTTGAATAATGTAATCACCTGGTTAACTCTTCGTTAAAAATTATCCCGCGCCGTTAAGTTCCGTTCACTTTTGCCGATAGGTCCTATTTGTGGCCTGCGGATAGGTATTGTTTTGAGTTTACGCATGAAGAAAAATCTTTTGATCGCCAGCACACTGTTGTTGAGCAGCAGTGTGCTGGCCGAAAACACCAGCGGCAAGATGGGTATCAGTCTGACGATTGTGCCCACCTGCAGCGTAACCACGACTGACAACACGCCACAGGTGGAATGCGGCAATGGCACAGTCTTGCAGCCGAAGATGAGCCACAGCAAACGGGTAGTAGACGATCGGGAAAGTGAACTGATCACCGTGGAATGGTAGGCACAAAAAAACCCGCGCACCGTACAGGCAGGCGGGTTTTTTAACGGCGGCGGATCAGATACTGAATGAAGAACCGCAGCCACAGGTGGTCTTGGCATTCGGGTTAGTCACGATAAAGCGTGAACCTTCCAACCCTTCGGTGTAATCCACCGCGCCGCCAACCAGATATTGCAGGCTCATCGGATCAACCACCAGCGCAACGCCCTGTTTCTCGATGGTCATATCGCCGTCGTTGATCTTGTCATCAAACGTGAAGCCGTACTGGAATCCACTGCAGCCGCCACCGGTAATGTAAACCCGCAACTTCAGGTTTGGATTCTCTTCGTCAGCAATCAGGAATTTCACCTTGCTTGCTGCTGCCTCGGTAAATTGCAGGGGCAGTGCTGTTTCATCACTCATACTCGTTACTCCCAACAGTGTTTCACATCAGGCGACGACGACGGTAACCTGATTAATGGTGCTGATTATCTAATACCTGAGTGTTGCGTTCAAGTATTCACCGCATTTGTTGTATTTTCTTTACCTGTTTTCTCGGCCAATTCCTGCTGCTGCCTTTGTAAGGTGCGGGCTAAAATGGCGGAATACAATGGCTTACCGCCCAGAAACTGCGCCACCAGGGTCGCGCCGAGGCAGGTGATAATCATCGGTAAAATCAGCTGATAGTTATCGGTCATTTCCAATACCAGCACAATACCGGTTAACGGCGCACGCACGGTCGCGGCAAACAACGCTCCCATGCCCGCAATAGCAAAGGTGCCAGCCTCAAGCCCATACTCTGGGAACAGGTGAGCGCCCAAAAGGCCAAAAGCGGTGCCTAGCAGCGTCCCCAGAGCGAGCATCGGTGCAAAAATACCGCCCGGCGCGCCTGAACCGAAGCAGAGCACCGTGGTGATCACCCGTGCGATAAAGATAAACAACAGCATGCCAACGCTGTAGTTACCCGCCGCCGCGATCGGGATCAAGGACGAACCGCCACCCGCGGCTGCTGGCTCGATCAGCCCAAGCACGCCACAAGCGCCCCCTAGCAGAGCACCAATCAGCAGGAACTTGCTCATCTTGCCACCATGGAAACGGGCAAACATATCCTGCGTACGAAACACCAGTGCGTTAAACATCACCCCTACCGCGCCAAACACCGTCCCCAACACCAGGTACAACCACAGCGTATTGAGCGGTGCCGAAGCGAGTTTACCCACTTCGATCAGCGGACTCTCACCATTAAAAATACGAAAGACAATGCTCGACATAATCACGCCGATAAACACCGCCTTGATGGAAATCAGGTTGTAACGAAACTGCGGCCGCATCTCTTCAATAACGAACAAGATCCCTGCCAGAGGGGCGTTAAACGCGGCGGAGAGACCGGCTGCGGCACCGGTAGCCAGCATGGAGTGGCGCGCTTCCGCACTGCGCATACGGAAAATATCCAGCACCATTCGTCCAGCATTAGCCCCCATCTGTACCGTCGGCCCTTCACGCCCTAGCACCATGCCAGCGCCGAGCGTCCCCATACCGCCGATAAATTTCACCGGGATCACCCGCCACCAGCGCACCGGGCGTAACTCTTCCAGCGCCCCTTCAATCTCTGGGATCCCTGAACCCCCCGCCTCTGGCGCAAAACGTTTGACCAGATAAAAGCCAAAAGCGGCCAGCACGGCAGACAAAATAAACGCCAGCGGCCACACCAGGAACCAGGAGTTGGCGACAGAGGCCAGGCCCGACAGCCGTTGCTGTTGCACCCACTCCACCGCTTTATCAAAGGCGACGCCCAACAATCCCGCCAATGTCCCTACCACCGCCGCCATGATCAGGATGGCAACCGGCGTTTTATCCTGGCGAATAAACTGACGGACTCTATGGTTGCGAGTCAGGCGCACGCCTGAAGCCGCAGAAGGCTGTTGCTGTAATTCAGTCATAGTGAGTTCATTATTGAATTGAAAAATCAGACTAATAGCGATGTAAGCTATTCTAGCTCAGTCGTTGCCCTACCGTCCCCTCTAAATAGGTATCGGACTATGATCGTTTCATAACTCCGCACTCTCCACTAGAATAGCGCGGTCAAATCATTCAACAGCAAACCCAGGAGCCGGTTTATGAGCTTACACAGTAAGTCCGAAAGTCTGTACGCCCAGGCGCAACAGCTGATCCCAGGCGGAGTCAACTCCCCAGTGCGTGCATTCACCGGTGTAGGCGGTACCCCGCTGTTTATCGAACGTGCCGACGGTGCCTATCTGTTTGATGCCGATGGTAAAGCCTATATCGATTATGTCGGTTCCTGGGGCCCGATGGTGCTGGGCCATAACCATCCGGCGATCCGCAATGCAGTGATCGAGGCGGCACAACGCGGCCTGAGCTTCGGCGCGCCTACCGAGATGGAAGTGAAAATGGCCGAGTTGGTGACCAATCTGGTGCCAACCATGGATATGGTACGTATGGTGAACTCCGGTACCGAAGCCACCATGAGCGCCATTCGTCTGGCCCGTGGCTATACCAACCGCGACAAGATCATCAAGTTTGAAGGCTGCTACCACGGCCACGCCGACTGCCTGCTGGTAAAAGCCGGTTCCGGCGCACTGACGCTGGGCCAGCCGAACTCACCGGGCGTGCCGGCAGACTTCGCCAAGCACACGCTAACCTGTACCTATAACGATCTCGACTCCGTGCGTACCGCATTCGAGCAGTATCCTTCAGAGATCGCCTGTATCATCGTTGAACCGGTGGCGGGCAACATGAACTGCATTCCACCGCTGCCAGACTTCCTGCCGGGGCTGCGCGCCCTGTGTGACAAGTATGGCGCGCTGTTGATCATTGATGAAGTGATGACCGGTTTCCGCGTCGCGCTGGCCGGTGCTCAGTCTTATTACGATGTGGTACCAGACCTGACCTGCCTGGGCAAAATTATCGGTGGCGGTATGCCGGTGGGGGCCTTCGGTGGCCGCCGTGAAGTGATGGCCGCTCTGGCGCCTACCGGGCCGGTGTATCAGGCTGGTACGCTGTCTGGCAACCCGATTGCCATGGCCGCCGGTTTCGCCTGCCTGACCGAGGTTTCCCAGGTTGGCATTCACCAGACCTTGACCGAGCTGACCAACAAGCTGGCAGAAGGCCTATTGGCGGCGGCCAAGGCAGAGAACATACCGTTTGTCGTCAACCATGTAGGCGGCATGTTCGGGTTGTTCTTTACCGATGCGTCAACGGTCACCTGCTATCAGGACGTGATGAGTTGCGATGTCGAGCGCTTCAAGCGCTTCTTCCATCTGATGTTGGATGAGGGAGTTTATCTGGCCCCGTCGGCATTCGAGGCTGGCTTTATGTCTGTCGCACACAGCGACGAAGATATACAGCGCACCGTCGATGCTGCGCGCCGCTGCTTCGCCAAGCTGTAATCTTCTGGCGGGCGCCACTCGGCGCCCGCCGTTACCTTCAGAGCAAGGTACCGTAAATCGTCAATATCGCCACGACCACCACCACAATCAGGGTCACTTTACGCGCTAACGTTACCGCGGCGCGCGGCGTTTGAACCGGGTCCATATGTGGTTCACGGACCAAAGAGAACTGCGCCAAACGCGTCAACACCTGATACTGCGGAGTATGACGATCCCCCAGCGAAGCAAACCACGCAGGCAGCGCCCTTTCACCATGCCCAATCAGCGCATACGCTACCCCAGCCAGACGAACCGGGATCCAGTCCAACACATGCAGCAGGAAGTCGATCCCCGTTTGCGAGCGTTGCAGCGGTGAATGATGCCGCGCAAGCCAGGTTTGGTAGGCCCGTAGAAAAGCATAGCCTGCCAGAGCGAGCGGCCCATATGGCCCGCACACCGCAAACCAGAACAGCGGTGCCAGATAGTAGCGATAGTTAATCCACAGCAGCGCGTTTTGCAGCTCACGCAGGCGTTCTTCTGCGCTGCATTCCACCGGTAAACCGTGGATCAGCGCCAGCTCTTCCGCCATCTGATCGCTGGCGTGGGTATCGCCCTGCCGCGCGGCCTGCAAATAGGCCCGATAATGTTTGCGTGTGATACCGGCCCCAACGCACAGCAGACCAATCACAATCCACAGCAGTAGCGCCACAACGCCGAAGAACAGGCCCTGGGCCAGCCACAGGATGCCCCAGACGATAAACATCCAGACCAGGGTCATTGCCAACGTTTGTGCCAAAGAAAACCGATGCAGCCGCTGAAACACCACTTCTAAACGATGATCCAACTGCCAATGCTCACCCAGTTTAAACAGGCGTTCCCACGCCAAAACCAGTAACAGCGTAAACAGCGTCATTAGCTAATCCTCTCCTTCTGTCTGTTCCCCAGCATAATGCTTGCGGTGGTACGAGTGCCAGCAGCAGAGTAGCATGTTTCCGAGAAGTGAATTTAATGCATTGATAATAAATGGATTAGTTTCCTGTACTGCCACATCAAGCACGGTACCCGGCAGTCGTGGCCTGTTGATGTCAGTCAGTACAAAAAATCATCTTGACGGACACTATTTTCAGTTGCCCAAACGTAGTCCTAAAATAACGCGGTGAATGACCTATATCCAGTATTTTATTAATACTGAATATAGGCCTGATTACCCTATGATGAAAACGTTATAGGTTAAAAAACACGTTCGTCACCATTGGCCTGCAATAATATTAAGGCTGCAAAGCTTCCGTATATTCAGCCACGCTCACTCTAATTGCTGAGTATTGGCAAGTATACACGGTATGAGGTTGATTCGAGGGATCACTGAATGGCTCTTTATACCTTACCACAGAGTAACCGTTGGAATCGGGAACGATCACTTCTGTGGCACCTTGACTTGCCTGATAGTATTGCCCATCGGATAAATCCTTAAATGCGAACTGATAGATAGGACCTATCTGGAGCAACCCATTATTATCGACACTACGCCGATCGTTGGTCATCCAACCGCCTGTTAGACGAACATAAGTATTATCAATGGTATCGCCAACTTCTGCTTTATACAGTCGATAGAGAACATTTAACGGTAGCTTTTTCATATTAAATCCTCGTAATACACCTGTGGTGTAAGTTATAAGTTATTGCAAAATTCTATTGATGATTTTATTTATCCAACAGAACACTGTCTGGATAAACAGTATACCAAATAATGGAAGGTTGAGATATTCAATGCGGTTGTGTTGGCGGTAGCACAACTTGCAGCATGGCTAAGGTGGCACGCCGTAGGGGCGCTGCATGTCGCGCCCGTGTTAAGGTCAGATGTGGGAGTAAAATTGTGGCACATTCAGTCCCCTCTCCCTGTGGGAGAGGGTTAGGGTGAGGGGGATGACAGCATCACTAACCTATTGATATTACGTAGAACTAGCGACTGGCACGGGGCTATAAAACAGAGTAGCATGTGGATCCACCGACCTATCGTCCATTTCCGGAGTTTGCCATGCCGACCCGTCGCTACAGTGCCGACAGCCGCCGTACCGCGCTTCTCGAACGTATTGCCAATGATGTCCCTGCCACCGTCGCCCAGGCGCTGAGCGAAGATCTAGGGGGAACCGTGGATGCCGAGCGCGATATCACCGCGCAACTGCTACCCGCAGATAAGCAGGCCAAAGCCACGGTGATCACTCGTGAACCCGGCGTCTTCTGTGGCCGCCGCTGGTTGGAAGAGGTGTTTATCCAACTGGGTGGGCAAGTGAAGATCGAGTGGTTGGTGGAAGATGGCGATAAACTGGTGCCCAACCAGTCGCTATGCCGCCTGAGCGGCCCGGCGCGTATATTGCTGACGGGCGAACGTACCGCGCTGAACTTCGTGCAAACGCTCTCCGGCGTAGCCACGGCGGTAAGCCGCTATGTAGCGTTGCTGCAAGGCACACAAACCCGGCTGCTGGATACCCGCAAGACACTGCCCGGCCTGCGCACCGCGCTGAAATATGCCGTGCTGTGCGGCGGTGGCAGCAATCACCGCCTGGGCCTTTCGGATGCTTTCCTGATCAAGGAAAACCACATCATTGCTTCTGGCTCGATCAAAAACGCGGTAGAGAAAGCCTTCTGGCTGCACGCCGACGTGCCGGTAGAAGTGGAAGTAGAATCGCTGGATGAGCTGCAACAAGCGCTGGATGCCGGTGCCGATATTGTCATGCTGGATAATTTCAGCGTCGAGATGATGCGTGATGCCGTTGCCCTGGCCCAGGGACGCACGCAGTTGGAAGTTTCCGGCAACGTCACCGATCAAACCCTGCGCGAGTTTGCCGAAACCGGAGTGGATTATATCTCTGTCGGGGCGCTGACCAAACACGTTACCGCGCTCGATCTGTCAATGCGTTTTAACTGATCTATTATTGGCAACGCCTCTTCCTGGGGCGTTGTTCCTTATGTGAGAGCCACTCACACAGCATCTCCCTACCTACCAATGCGGATTTAAGCGAACACGTTGATAAACTCAGCAATAATACCAAAGGCTTGGGGTCAGCTCCCCGACCATCTGGACTCCATCATGGGGCAGCCAACTGTCGGTAAAGATGCTTTGTACCGCGATCAGTTGGGCATAGTGGCGGATCCCCAGCTTGTGCATGGCTATTCCCTTCTGTGTGGAGATGGTTTTGATACTGCGCCTCGTCAGCGTGGCAATTTCGGCGGGAGTCATCCCCTGTATCAGGTACTCGACCACCTGCCGCTCACCCATAGACAACGTTTCCTCATCACACCCCGGTAAAGTGCAGCCAGCCCGGCTATCCTCCCCCAACAGAATCTGACGCAATTGCGCATGCCATAAGACTAACGGTTGCCCCAGATCCACGATATGTCTCACCCCCAGACGGCGCAACCGAGTCACCAGATAAGGAATGGGGTCATCCAGAATAGCCATCAGCGCAACGCCGGGAAAAGAGATACGCACCTGCTGAATAAAGCGCAAGGCTAGCAATAAGTCTGTCTGTTGCCCAACGTGCAATGACATAACCAGCACATCCACCGGCTGTGCATCCAGATACCATTGTGCTTCAGCGGCTTTCTGGCAGTGCCAGACTCGCGATAGCGAGTGGGTGTTGAGCAATGCCCAGATCCCAGCCTGAAAGAAACGGCACGGTGAAACTACTGCCACCCGGTACCGCTTCTGGTCAATCATGTCGTTACATACCAGGGGGAGTTTGGCGTGCTGTAGGGCGTGTCGGTGACCTGACTGCGTAAATGCTGGAACAGTTCCGCATCATTGCGAACCCCCAACTTGCGCATGCTATTGCACTTATGTGCGCTGATGGTTTTGACACTGCGATGCAGTAAATCAGCCACGTCAGAAACGCTCATTCCCTGCTGCAAGTACTCCAGTACCTTATGTTCCGCCTGCGTCAACACCACCAAACTGTCCTGCACTTGCGCAGGAGTGGCACTGTGCAGCAGGTACATTGCCATACTGGGGCTACAAACCTTGGCACCGGTCAACGCCTGTGCCATATCACGGCGAGTCTGCTCCTGCGACTCCTGGCGGGCAAGCAGGCTGATGTGCGGCCGGAGATTCAAACGCGTCAACAACGCAATGTCCCGGCAATAGGTGCACACCACGATACGCAGCGCGGGCGCACGTTCAGAGAGCATCAGCAACTGTTGCGTGTCGCGGGCAATCTCCTGCGGCGAGCCACTGAGCACCACCGCCAACAGGTCAATTTGTGGCGGCGCCCATTGCGCCAGCAATTGCTCAAGCGAAGAGACCATCACCACCAGATGCATAGGGGGATCAAGGTTCTGAATAAAATGTGCCATCCCTGCCTGAAGCAAGGGGATAGGGGCAACAACGGCCAGTTTGACAACCGATAAAGGCGTATTCATGAGCGACTCCTAGATCAGTAATCCATTACGCGCCAGATAATCTCCACGTGTATAGAGATCGCTATCACTATGGAAGCCGAGCTTAATCATGGCACGGCGTTTATGGGTGCTGATGGTGCGCACATCCCGAGCTAGCACCCGCGCCGTGTCGGTCACGGTTCTGCCAGCAAACAGGCACTCCAGTACGTCCATCTCACGTCCGGTTAGCGACAATGACGGCGCGCCATTGCCAATCAGGTTCACCGCTGACGGGCTAAGACTGGACAACCCCGCCATCGCGCAGAGAACGCCTTGTGTCAGTGATGACAGGGGATCCTGTTTAAGGTAGATACCGCTGACCCTCAACGTTCTCAACTGTGCAAGCAGGTGCGGCTCCTGCAAAGAGGTGGCGACGATAAGCGGCACCCGTGCCCAGTACTGGCGTAAATGGCTAATCATTCGCAGCCCCTCCAATACCGACTCACCTTCGCCACACAGTTCGGTGATCACCACATCCACCTTGCCTTGCTGCATCGCCACTGGCAGATCGCACACCTTTTCTACGTGCACACAATCCATGACCTGAAACTGTGGTGGCTGGAATGCAGAGCAGATCCCGGCACGCGTTATCGGGCAAGCGTCCATGAGCAATACCCGGTCGATGCGGCATGCCGTCTGCATTTTCGGTAGGGGTGTGTTGTTCCATACGGTTGATGTCATCATGATAATAGTTCCGTTATTAATGACTCAGCTTGTCCTGATAGGTGCTGGCACCCAAAATAGACTTGGGTGCCGATATTAAAGCTTGCTACGCCAATACACACAGCGGCCAGGGAAACCAACGCCGGCCGTCAAACTCGATCGCGTTTTATCCCCTGAGCGAACTGACCTTGCTCATCAGTTATAGGTAAAATCGACTGACATTACCGCAGCGATATTACCCGGCGTAACCGCCCCTTTGGCATAAGCACTGGCTCTCAATGCAAATGTTGCCGAGTTTCCTACCACCGTCATATCCATGGTAGATCCTGGGTTTTGCAGGGCATTCGGAGCCGCATCCTGTTTAACTTCTACCGCCACGTTATCTGCCATACCCGTACCGCTGGTTGTCGCGTAGCGCCCGCCAGCCGCAGCGTCCGTCGTGCCGCTAAATGATGCGGTAACTTTGCTGGTTGTCGTCGGACAGTCCTTCACTACCAACTTGAATGGCACTGGAGTGGAAGTATTTCCCGCCGTCGACAGGCTGGTCGCCTGAATGTTGGTCCCCAGATTGACGTTCAAATCTGAGTTGGTGGTATCTACCGTGCAGGGCGAAGCGACCACAACGCCGGTAATATTAACTTGAGTTGGAGCTGCCACTGCCTGATTAACACCGGCCCCCAAAACCAATAAGGCCAGCAGCGTACGTTGAGTTTGTTTTTTCATGAGGTTTCCTTACTGTTACCGTCTGTATTCAGGCAGGGAATTCCTGCCTGATTTCCTTGAGTTAAAAAAACTTAATTAATTTCTGCATTAATGGTAGCCACAGCATTAAACTGCCCTATCGCCGGGGGATTGCCAGTCACGTTCATCGGTGCCAGACTCATAGAGCTGGTCCCAGTTTGTGAAGAATAGTCGAAGGTGACAGGCAGATTTCCATTGACCGGCGGCACGATATTACCGTTCGCGTCACGTACCCGAACCCCGATATCATTATTGTCCGTCTTCAATGCGGTTGGGTCCCCCCCCGATGGCTCACCACTAAAGGATAAGCTGACGACAACACCGTTAGAAATATTGTTACAGGCCAGCGTCATATCAACGACTTTGGGGGTAAACCCATTGGCAATTTCACCGGGATTCTTGATGTCATTTGACATGATATTGCCAAACTTGACATTAATGACCTGCCCTGCATTAATTTCACAAGATTGTGGTACCGTTACCGATCCGCTCATATAGACAGACGACATCGGCATCCCGCCATAGGATCCAGTGACTTTTGTGCCATAAAGGTCCAGGATCTTAGTGCTTGGGATGACGACCTGCCCCACAAATGGCCGGGTAAAGTATAAAGACACATAGCCATTAGCGCCGGATATCCAGTTCGTCACACCCGAACAGGCACTGGGAAATAGATTGTCCACGTTAGGGAATGGGGTGGCAATCCATTTCTTCAGGTTCCCTCCAACATATAATTCAGTTGCCACTTCCAGATATTTATTTATTGAATAAAAATGTAATCCATCAAAGTCCCGCGTAGCTGTCAGATTGCCCGGGACCTCTGCCTTATAGAAGGTGTTGGCCGAGGCGGTACAATCACAGTTGGCAGCGTAATTCGCAGCTAAATTCCACTGGTAGGTTTGATGAAAATACATGCCAGCCTTGTTGTCCGCTGGATTGTCGTACTGTTTGACAAAGGGGAAGTTATATATCTTCGTGCCGGTTACCGTGGTACACCACCCGGTTGCAGCAAAGCTTGATACGGAAAACAGGCACAGCAGGCCGCCCAATGTTAATTTAACTAACCTGATTAACTTCATCATCGTTCCTTACCGGCACTGCGCATTCAGCATCTGAATGCCAGCACTTTCCGTTGTCTGTTTTGTCAGTGAGTA
>NZ_JAELTL010000076.1:0-21190 GCF_016428815.1 Serratia sp. ASV30
CCCCCCCCCCCCCCCCCCCCCCCCCCCCCCCCCCCCCCCCCCCCCCCCCCCCCCCCCCCCCCCCCCCCCCCCCCCCCCCCCCCCCCCCCCCCCCCCCCCCCCCCCCCCCAAAAACCCCCTTTTTTAGTTGGCATCGTCGGCAGCGTCAGATGTGTATAAGAGACAGAGGTAATTCAGTACGTTAATATCATCATTGAGCATCTCCGAGGGAAGGTTTTTTAGAATTTTATCTCTAATATCGGTCTTTATAAAGAAGAGTGACGTATTTGAATAGAAAAAAGGATCCATCAAGTAAATAGAAACGCCGTCATTGTATAGCTCCATATAGTCACTGCCGATAAGTGGGGTTTTCTTTACGACGGTGGCGTACTTACTGGCTAGAATTGCACTGATAAGACTAAACTGATCGTTTTTAAATTGTAACTGCAGTGCGGATAAATTTTTATTCTGATCAAACAAGATAAAGACATCTTTGATATTTTCAAAAATAATATTGCTTCGCTTGTCCTTGTTGTTATCGGGTGTTTCTTTATAAATGTTCCCTCTGAGTTCGTTATTATAACCTACATTTACCGCTTCCGGATGAGTCGCCTTAAAAGTGTCCTCCGTTGTCTGACCAAACTTCACCGTAAGCGTACCTGTGCTGACTGCGCTTAAGTTCCCACAAAAAAAGGAACTGGTTAAAACCAGAAAAAGGTAACCTAAAACACTCACTTTCATAATGCAATCCTATAAATCCTTTCTGGATTGTGAAATGACACATAAAAAATCATTAAACTGCCAAAAATCGGTGTTTTATTTCTGGTGCTGTTATTGTGTTGGTTTTACATGCTTACCTCCCTGGTATAAATGATATTTGGAATCAATGTCAGACTTCCTTCGTTGAGCGGCAATACCTCGGCGTTTCACTACGTTGTCATTAAAATAATAGTGTTGTCAATAACCTCGATAGGTTAAATTCTGGCAGTTTAAAATATGATATTGCGGTTGGCGTTATTTGTGATAGATGTTTCCTCCAGCTTTTATACACTGCTGCATTCGGCATTTATGTGTCGTATCGACGGCCATCGTCGGCATGACCTGTACTGGGGGAAGATTGATATCGGGCCGTCACTTTGTCGCCCGCGGGTTGAGCTGTAGCACGTGGTTATAAAGAAAACTTTTCTATCTATCAATGAAGTATGAGCAAGCTATGGATTGGGTAGGCTTCAGATGATCAGTTGCGCGATGAGAATTAATAGTTGCATACTGTGTATGCATACAGATTGTCGTAAGCGTCAGAGGAAGGTAGATGGAGTTTATGAGGACTAACATGAAATTTATCGCAATAGGGCAACATCGAAGTGAATATCCAGATCCTATCACGTTCAAAAGTGGAACTCAGCTTATTATAGGGGATAGGTATGAGGGCGATGAAGGTTGGGATAATTGGTATTTCTGTACAATACCTAATCATGCCGGTGGATGGGTTCCAGAACAACTCATAGAACGAAGCAACAAACCCGGTCATGGTATAGCTAAAGATGACTATACGGCCAAAGAACTTGATGTTAATGAGGGTGATGAATTGCTGGCGATAAAATTCTTGAATGGCTGGGTATGGTGCCAGCGACTCTCAGATCAAGATATTGGTTGGGTACCGAAAAGCATTCTTCAGGACATCAAATCAGGCCGCTAGCTTGCATAAGAGTTTGAGTGGCGCCGTCGCAGTCCCCAAAGCCGTAATCAATACGGATGAGTCTACGCTCAAGCCCGGCAACACCGAGTAGGGCTTTGGCGCGCGCCTCCTTCGGCCTGAGCCTTTTGACGTTGTGGCCCCAGCTAGCGTCCAAATGGCCTCCAGCGGCTCCCAGGTTGATAATGAAGGCATTACTAACATCACGGTGTGTTAATCAATGGGGTGTAAGTCAAACTGACAAGAAGCAGGTTTTTTTATGGCAGTAAAACGTGAGCCGCCACTTTGTCGCCACCCAGTAAAATGACGTTCCCTAAGTGACGGTTTTTAAGGGGCGTAAATTTCAGGCAACAAAAAACCCGTTAATCTTGAACCTAAAAAGGCGGGACTAACGGGCTCCACAAAATGGGGACATCAAAGAAAAGCAGTGGCACTAATTCAGACTATGTCCCGATCGAAAAGTTCTACCGGTTGCTAGAAAAAGCAAAAAATATTTCGCCATGGCACGACTTCTCAGACCGCCTTGCTACCCCATTAAACCTGGCCAGATCACCACGATGAGTGAACCTGCCAAGGTTAACAACACGTTAGCGATGGCGTAGGTGCCCGCATATCCCAACGCAGGAATATTACTACGTGCAGTGTCACTAATGATTTCCATCGCCGGGGCGCAGGTACGTGCTCCCATAATGGCACCAAACAGCAGGGCACGGTTCATGCGCAGAATGTAGGCACCGAACAGGAAGCAGATCACTACCGGTACGAGGCTGACGATCAAGCCTGCGATCAGCATCTGACCACCTACTGCGCCAAGGGTATTGCCGATACCGGCCCCTGCGCTCAGACCCACACCGGCCATAAATACCATCAGGCCGAACTCTTTCACCATGTTCAACGCGCCCTGAGGGATATAACCAAAGGTCGGGTGGTTGGCTCGCAGGAAGCCCAGCATGATGCCGGACATCAATAGCCCTGCGGCGTTACCGATACCAAAGGAGAAGCTGCTGGTGAACTGAATGGTGATCTGGCCAATCAGCAGGCCGATGATAAAGAAGGCGCAGAATGCCAGCAGATCGGTGACCTGGCTATGAATGGAGATAAAGCCGATCTTCTCTGCCACGCTTTTTACCCGGCGGGCATCGCCGCTGACCTGCAGTACATCGCCTTTGTTCAACACGATGCTGTCATCGATCGGCATTTCAATCTGGCTGCGGATCACGCGGTTGAGGAAGCAGCCATGATCGGTCAGCTTTAACTGACTCAGGCGCTTGCCTACCGCATTGCTGTTTTTGACCACGATCTCTTCGGTCACGATGCGCATATCCAAGAGATCCCGGTCGAATACTTCCTTACCGTTACGGAAGCTTGGGTCCAAGCGTGCGTGAGCATCAGGGTAGCCGACCAGTGAGATTTCATCGCCGACCTGTAACACCGCATCTCCGTCTGGGTTGGCCAGAATGCCGTTGCGGCGAATTCGTTCGATGTAACAACCGGTTTGGCGGTAAATGCCGAGCTCGCGCAGGTTCTTGCCGTCTGCCCAGGCAACCAGTTCCTGGCCGACGCGATAGGCGCGGATCACCGGCAAATAAACCTTGCGCTGGCTATCGGTATCCAGGCCGCGCTCACGGGCGATTTGTTGGGCAGAGGTTGAGAGATCCTGATGCTGCAGTTTCGGTAGATAACGAGCACCGAAAATCAGGCTGACCAGGCCAATCAGGTAGGTCAGGGCGTAGCCCAGGCTCAGATGGTCTTGGGCTGCAAGCAGTGCCGGGCCGCTGGTGATGGTATTACGCAGCGTGTCGCCTGCACCCACCAACACCGGTGTGGAGGTCATCGAACCGGCGAGCATGCCGGCGGTAAGGCCGATATCCCAGTGGAACAGCTTACCCAGACCGATGGCGATCACCATGGCTGAACCGACCATCACCAGCGCCAGCATGAAGTAGTTTTTGCCGTCGCGGAAAAAAATCGAGAAGAAATTGGGGCCAGCTTCAACACCGACGCAAAAAATAAACAGCATGAAGCCGAGGCTTAACGCTTCGGTGTTAATGGCAAAGTGTTGCTGGCCAAGCAACAGCGAGACCACTAAAACGCCAATGGAATTACCGAGTTGAACGGAGCCAAGACGAACCTTTCCGAGGCAGAGCCCCAGGGCGAGTACCACAAACAGTAACAGAATGTAGTTACCGTTTAACAAACTTGCGACGTTTATGTTCACGGGGGATAACTTATTGTTTACCAGTAAGTTCTTGATAAAGAACACTATAAGAGTTAGATTCAGCCATAGAGTATATGGATAAAGCTTAGATAACAACCAACCATCGGAAGGCGATCCGAACCATCGAATGGCGGCGCTTATTCTAGTCGCTATCACGTATGACAGCCAGCATAAAGCTGTGTCGGTATACGTATTTAACCCTTTTTGACCAAGGAAAAAGTTCAGCCAGCGCTGTCGATTTCGGCTGTGTGTCGCAAGGTCTGTGCGATAGGCTGTGTTTTACGATGTAGTCAGCGGTCACATCGCGATATCCGTCGTTTTTCGGGTATGAGGGGAGAGGTGGATGGTGAGTTATCGATACTGGGTGGGCATTTTCAGCTGCTTTCTGCTCTTTAGCTTGGTTTTTCTTGGCCAGAAGAGCGGTGCCGTCGGCGTGACAGAATCCGAGCATCATGGTGAAACCGGCCTGCTGTTGTTTATTATTCCCGGTTTTATCGCCAGCTATTTGTCGAGCAAGCAGCGTATCCTGTGTCCCTTGCTTGGCGCACTGTGTGCGGTACCGCTGTGTTTGCTCATTCGCCACTTTTGGTTAACGCCCGGCCATTCGTTTTGGCAGGAGTTGGCTTACGCGGTCAGCGCCGTATTCTGGTGTGTGTTGGGTGGGATGCTGTATTTATTAATGCGCATGGTGTTGCATGCGTTGCAACAGTTCTATCGGCGGCAAAAACACTAATTGTAAAAAAGGCCACCTGCGTTCGGTGGCCTTTTTTTGTTCGAGCCTGAAGCTTATTGGAACAGGTTCAGGTTTTCTTTGGCGTAGGCTTCAAAATCGGTGCAGCCGCCAATGTGGGTCTGATCGATAAAGATCTGTGGCACGGTTTCTACCGGTTTGCCCACGGTTTTTTCCAAATCGGCCTTGGTGATACCTTCGGCGTGGATATCAACATAACGGAAGTTGAAATCGTCACGCTCTTCAGTCAATTTCTCTGCCAGCTCTTTAGCACGGACACAGTAAGGACAGCCCGGACGCCCGAAGATTACAGCAAACATGTAACACTCCTAGTCTGTTATTAATAATTAACCGTTATTGTAACGACATTCCTTCCGTCATAAAAAGACTTCAGTTGCGCAATCACTCACGTCATGGCGCTTACTATGCCCGTTGGCTGGGCTAAAAAAAAGCAGGATCTGCCTCTTGGTCTGATTTATAGAACCGATTAATCAACTAGGGCTGTTGCTGTGATGGCGAATTTACTACACTGGACACAGTGAGTCTGGAGAAAAAAATATGCGTTCATTCGGTGACTTACCGCGTTCTGTGCTGGTGCTTGAAGGATTGGGCATGGTGCTGTTGATACTCTCTTATCTGAGTATTCATGACTACGTCCGTTTGCCGGGTATGCTGGCTTCGCAACAGGCGGCGGTTGGCATGATCTTTCTAGGCGTGTTCATGATGGTTCCTGCAGCCGCGTTTTTGGTCTGGCGCGTAGTTCAAGGGTTCGGCCCGCTACTGCGTGGTGGCCAGCCGCCGCAGAACGATCGGCGTACTCCGCCGAAAGATAAACAAGACCAGGGACCGCAAGACTAAACGCGGCTATGGGGAATGCCTGCCAATGCAGGTGATCAACGCCTTTAGGGGTGACGAGTGAAAATTGCCATTCTTTCACGCGATGGTTCGCTGTACTCATGTAAAAGATTGCGTGAAGCCGCAGAGCAGCGTGGGCACCGTATTGATGTTATCGATCCGCAGTCTTGCTATATGAATATCAACCCGGCGGCACCGAGCATTCATTATCGTGGCCGCCAGTTGGAACATTACGATGCGGTGATCCCGCGTATTGGTTCCGCTATTACGTTTTATGGCACCGCCGTGCTGCGCCAGTTTGAACTGCTCGGCAGCTATCCGCTCAATGAGTCCGTGGCCATTACCCGGGCGCGTGACAAGTTGCGTTCGCTGCAACTGCTGGCGCGTCAGGGGATTGATCTGCCCATTACCGGCTTTGCGCATTCGCCGGATGATACCGGTGATTTGATCGAACTGGTGGGCGGCGCACCGCTGGTGGTGAAGCTGGTTGAAGGGACACAGGGGATCGGCGTGGTATTGGCCGAAACTCGCCAGGCGGCGGAGAGTGTGATCGACGCCTTTCGTGGCCTGAACGCCCATATTCTGGTGCAGGAGTATATCCGTGAAGCTAACGGCTGTGACATTCGCTGCCTGGTCGTTGGCGGTAGGGTAGTTGCCGCGATTGAACGGCAGGCAAAGCCTGGGGAGTTTCGTTCGAACCTGCACCGGGGTGGCACGGCCCGTAAAGTGCATATCACCGGCAAGGAGCGCGCTACGGCGATCAAGGCCGTGGAGACGCTGGGGCTGGATGTTGCCGGGGTTGATATCCTACGTGCCGATCGTGGCCCACTGGTGATGGAGGTGAATGCATCGCCGGGGTTGGAAGGCGTTGAAACCACCACCGGGTTGGATATTGCAGGCATGATGATTGAGTACATTGAGCAACGAGCCCGGCCTGGCTTTCGTCTGAAATCTGGCGGGTGATAAATGGCGCTTTCCACTGTCGCGCCAAGCGTATACGGGGGATCGCAGGTTCGGATATGCCGTGCGATGTTGTTGCATTAGTGAATTAAGCGGCTTTGATCGTGGCATCTCGATTGAATATTCCGTAAGCTATGCGCCTTTTCATGTCATTGAACCCTGTGAGGCTGGTAATTTATGGATTCACTCATCGTCCCCGATTTGGCGTTATTACGACGTTGGTTGGATCAGTTGGGGATCTCGTTTTTTGAATGTGACTCTTGCCAGGCGTTACACCTGCCGCACATGCAAAACTTTGACGGCGTATTCGATGCCAAGCTCGATCTGGTGGATAACGTGATCCTGTTTTCCGCGTTGGCCGAAGTCAAGCCAACCGCACTGATCCCGCTGGTGGCCGATCTCAGTCAAATCAATGCCAGCTCGCTGACCATCAAGGCCTTTGTGGATATTCAAGACGATAACTTGCCAAAGCTGATCGTTTGCCAGTCTTTGAGCATCGCTGTTGGCGTGGCCTATGAGCAGTTTGCCCACTTTATGCAACAGGGCGAAGAACAGATCTCAATGGTGATACTGGAAGCCAGGGCGAACGATCTGCTGTTTATGGGTGATGAAGAAGAGAACCCGGCTACCGTAGCCAGCCAACCGATGCTGCATTAATCTTCGCTGTACATTATGTGTGCCGCAGATCTGGCGGCACGCAGCCCGAACTTTTCCCCACAAACAGATATCCTGCGTTTCTCCCCTGATTGCCAGATATTTATCGTCTTTTAGGGCGTTATTACCGCATCACATACAGCACCCGTGCATAATTAATCGATAAACGGCGTTTTTTACCCTGGAGGCTGGCACCGTCTGGCAACTCCGGTTATGCTGCTGATCTTGCTAAAGGCTCACGCTCCTGTTTGTGACCTCGTGGGCTGGCAGGTGAGAAAATCGCATGCAATCAACTGCATAGCTATTCACTCGCGATCGCAACGATTGCGCTCGGCTAATCAAAGGCGTTGTATCCTTTCAGGATACAAATTTACCCCTGGTTTTGGAGGAAGTTACGGATGGTCACCCAACGTAAAAAGTGGTTATCGGGTGTGGTTGGCGGCTTGCTGATGACGGCTTGCCTCACCGCGTCGGCCGCAGACAATACGCTGCACATCTACAATTGGTCCGACTATATTGCGCCGGATACCCTGGCCAAATTCCAGAAAGAAACCGGGATCAAAGTGGTTTATGACGTCTTTGATTCCAACGAGGTTCTGGAAGGCAAACTGATGGCGGGCAGCACCGGTTATGATTTGGTGGTTCCTTCCTCCAACTTCCTTGAGCGCCAGTCCAAAGCTGGTATTTTTGAAGCGCTGGACAAGAGCAAGATACCTAATTACAAAAACCTTGATCCCGAAATGTTGCAACTGGTCGCGCATAACGACAAGGATAATAAGTACGGTATCCCTTACATGATGGTGACCACCGGCATCGGTTATAACGTTGATAAGGTCAAAGCGGTGCTGGGCAAAGATGCTCCGGTCAATAGCTGGGACCTGATCCTCAAGCCAGAAAACCTGGAGAAACTGAAAAGTTGTGGTGTCGCCTTCCTGGATGCGCCAAGTGAAGTCTATGCCACTATCCTGCACTATCTCGGCAAAGATCCTAACAGCACCAATGCGGAAGATTACACCGGTGCGGCCAACGATCTGCTGATGAAGCTGCGCCCGAATATCCGCTACTTCCACTCTTCCCAGTACATTAACGATCTGGCTAATGGGGATATTTGCGTGGCTATCGGCTGGTCTGGTGATGTGATGCAGGCCGCCAACCGTGCCAAGGAAGCCAAAAACGGCGTGAATGTGGCCTACTCCATTCCAAAAGAAGGGGCGCTGACCTACTTTGACATGTTTGCGATGCCAGCCGATGCCAAAAACAAAGATGCGGCCTACCAGTTCCTGAACTTCCTGCTCAAGCCAGAAGTGATCGCGGATATCAGCAACCACGTGTTTTATGCCAACGCGGTAAAAGACGCCACGCCGCTGGTGAATGCCGAGGTGCGTGATAACCCGAACGTTTACCCACCGGCAGATATTCGCGCCAAACTGTACACGCTGAACGTACAGTCGCCGAAACTTGACCGTGTCATTACCCGGGCATGGACTAAAGTTAAAAGCGGGAAGTAAAGACCCGTCGTCTTTCAAGCTTGTCGCCTAGCTACAGCTCGAAATTCATAGGGTTTTGATAAGTATAGGGGCTCAGCATGCTGAGCCCGGTATTGATAAGCATGTGGGTTTAACCCGCCTGCATTGCCATTTTGGGCCATGGCAATTGCTGTGGTTGTTCGCACTGCTTTAGCCGGAGAGCACCCCGATTGAACGATGTTATCCCTCGTCCGCTAGCCAAATCGCAGAAGGTTTTCACCCCTCTGCTGGAAATCCGTAACCTCACTAAAACCTTTGACGGCCAGAATGCGGTAGAAGACGTCAGCCTGACGATCTACAAGGGCGAAATCTTTGCGCTGTTGGGGCCTTCAGGTTGTGGGAAATCAACGTTGCTGCGTATGTTGGCCGGTTTTGAACAGCCGACGGAAGGGCAAATTGTCCTCGATGGCCAGGACATGTCCCACGTGCCGCCATACCAGCGCCCGGTCAATATGATGTTCCAGTCCTATGCGCTGTTCCCCCATATGACGGTGGAGCAGAACATCGCGTTTGGCCTCAAGCAGGACAAAATGCCGCGCGCGGAAATTAACGAGCGCGTCACCGAAATGCTTACGCTGGTGCATATGCAGGAATACGCCAAGCGTAAGCCGCACCAGCTTTCCGGTGGCCAACGTCAGCGTGTGGCACTGGCGCGTAGCCTGGCCAAGCGGCCAAAGCTGTTGCTGCTGGACGAACCGATGGGCGCACTGGATAAGAAACTGCGCGACCGCATGCAGTTGGAGGTGGTGGATATCCTGGAGCGCGTGGGCGCGACCTGCGTCATGGTGACCCACGATCAGGAAGAAGCGATGACCATGGCTGGCCGTATCGCCATCATGAACCGCGGCAAGTTTGTGCAAATCGGTGAGCCGGAAGAGATCTACGAGCACCCGAACAGCCGTTTCAGCGCCGAGTTTATCGGTTCGGTCAACGTGTTCGATTGCGTGTTGCAGGAGCGGCGGGACGATGCATTGATCTTGCAAAGCCCGGGTTTACGGCATGCGCTCAAGGTCGATCCTGATTCTTCGGTGGTGGACGGCGTGCCTATTCAGGTCGCGTTACGCCCGGAAAAGATCATGCTGTGTGAGGAAGTGCCAGAAGATGGCAGCAACTTTGCGGTAGGAGAGGTGGTGAACATTGCCTATCTGGGCGATCTGTCGATCTACCACGTTAAGCTGCTCAGCGGGCAGATGATCAGTGCGCAGTTGCAAAACGGCCATCGGTTCCGCAAAGGGATGCCGACTTGGGGTGATGAAGTGCGCCTGTGTTGGGAAACCGACAGCTGTGTGGTTCTGACGGTGTAGTTGAGAAAGTGAGGAGTAACTACCATGACATTGCTTTCTGAACGTTCGCCGGAGCCTCCGGCAAGAGTACCCGGCCCGATTAAGGCGTTTATCCAACGTTTGCAGATGGCCCATGGCCGCAAGCTGGTGATCGCGCTGCCGCTGCTGTGGCTGCTGCTACTGTTTATGCTGCCGTTCCTGATCGTGTTCAAGATCAGTCTGTCTGAACTGGCCTTGGCGGTACCGCCTTATACCGATCTGATGAGTTGGGCAGATGGCAAACTCGATATTGCGTTGAACTTTGCCAACTACCTGCAACTGACCGATGACCCGCTATACATCGATGCCTATCTGCAATCCTTGCAGATCGCGGCGGTTTCAACGCTGTGCTGCCTGGTGATCGGCTATCCGCTGGCATGGGCGGTGGCGCACAGTAAACCGTCGACCCGCAACATACTGCTGCTGTTGGTGATCCTGCCTTCCTGGACGTCATTCCTGATCCGTGTGTATGCCTGGATGGGGATACTGAAGAACAACGGGGTGTTGAACAACTTCCTGATGTGGTTGGGGGTAATCGATCAGCCGCTGGTGATCCTGCATACCAATCTGGCGGTATATATCGGCATCGTTTATTCCTATCTGCCGTTTATGGTGTTGCCAATTTATACCGCGCTGACGCGCCTTGATTACTCACTGGTTGAAGCCTCGCTGGATCTGGGGGCCAAGCCGTTGAAAACCTTCTTCAGCGTGATCATGCCGTTAACCCGTGGCGGCATTATTGCCGGATCTATGCTGGTGTTTATCCCGGCGGTGGGGGAGTTTGTGATCCCGGAACTGCTCGGCGGGCCAGACAGCATCATGATTGGCCGTGTGCTTTGGCAGGAGTTCTTCAATAACCGTGACTGGCCGGTCGCCTCGGCGGTTGCTACCGTGATGCTGCTGCTGTTGATTGTACCTATTCTCTGGTTCCACAAGCACCAGAACAAGGAAATGGGAGGACAGGGATGAATAACTTACCGGTAGTGCGTTCACCGTGGCGCATAGCGATTCTGGTGGTTGGTTTCACCTTCCTGTACGCACCGATGCTGATGCTGGTGATCTATTCGTTCAACAGCTCCAAGCTGGTTACCGTCTGGGCGGGATGGTCATTGCGCTGGTATGTAGAACTGTTCCACGATTCGGCGATGATCAGTGCGGTTGGCTTGAGTTTGACCATTGCGGCGGCTTCCGCCACGGCGGCGGTGATCCTCGGCACCATTGCCGCGATGGTGATGGTGCGCTTTGGGCGTTTCCGGGGTTCGACCGGGTTTGCCTTTATGCTCACCGCACCGCTGGTTATGCCAGACGTGATCACCGGTTTGTCGCTGCTGCTGCTGTTTGTGGCTATGGGGCATACCTTTGGGTGGCCTTCTGAGCGCGGGATGTTCACCATCTGGTTGGCGCACGTCACCTTCTGTACCGCTTATGTGTCGGTCGTTATCAGTTCGCGTCTGCGAGAGTTGGATCGTTCGATCGAAGAGGCCGCGATGGATCTGGGCGCGACGCCGCTGAAAGTGTTTTCTGTGATCACCTTACCGATGATTGCCCCAGCGCTGATCTCGGGCTGGATGCTGGCGTTTACTCTCTCGTTGGACGATCTGGTGATTGCCAGCTTCGTGGCCGGGCCAGGGGCCACCACTTTGCCAATGCTGGTATTCTCCAGCGTGCGTATGGGGGTTAACCCGGAGATCAACGCCTTGGCGACGCTGATCTTGCTGGTGGTGGGGATCATCGGGTTTATCGCCTGGTGGTTTATGGCGCGGGCGGAAAAACAGCGCGCGCGCGAGCTGCAAAGGGCCGCTCGTGGCTGATGCACTTGGCGATTAATCGAGCTTCAAGCGCCGCCTGACCGGGCGGCGTTTTATCTTCTCCTGTTTTGGTAAATAAGTTTTTGTCTGCGTTGGGTGGTACAATCTGCGCCCTCATTGGTCATCCTGATTTAACGGTTACTATTCATGCATTGCGCTTTGTACTCGGCGGGCACCTGCCGTTCCTGTCAGTGGCTGGAAAAGCCTTATCCTCAGCAACTGGAAGAAAAACAACATCATCTGCAATCCTTATTGGCGGATCGCGATGTCGCGCAGTGGTTGGAGCCGGTGACGGGTGAACAGAGTGCATTTCGCAACAAGGCGAAAATGGTGGTCAGCGGTAGCGTTGAGCGCCCGTTGCTTGGCATGTTGCACCGTGATGGCACACCGGTAGACCTGTGTGATTGTCCGTTGTATCCGGCCAGCTTTGCTCCGATTTTCGCGGTCTTGAAAGACTTTATCCCCCGCGCCGGATTAACGCCTTATAACGTGGCGCGCAAACGTGGCGAACTGAAATATTTACTCCTGACGGAAAGCACCTTCAGCGGCGGCCTGATGCTGCGCTTTGTGCTGCGTTCTGACAGCAAGCTGGCGCAACTGCGTGCGGCCTTGCCTTGGTTACAAGAACAGTTGCCGCAGTTGAAGGTGATCTCCGCCAATATTCAGCCAGTACACATGGCGATCATGGAAGGCGAGCATGAAATCCCGCTGACCGAACAGCAGGCGCTGGAAGAGCGGTTCAACCAGGTGCCGTTATACATTCGCCCACAGAGCTTTTTTCAAACCAATCCACAGGTGGCTAGCCAGCTGTATGCCACCGCACGGGATTGGGTTCGGGCGCTGGGGATCGCCAGCATGTGGGATCTGTTCTGTGGCGTTGGTGGCTTCGGCTTACATTGCGCACAGCCGCAAACCAGGCTGACCGGCATTGAAATCAGTGCAGAGGCGATTGCCTGTGCCAAACAGTCGGCGCAAACTCTCGGCTTACAGCAGGTGGATTTTCAGGCGCTGGATTCGACCCGATTTGCTATCGCTGAGGGGGAGGTTCCTGAGTTGGTCTTGGTGAACCCGCCGCGCCGGGGGATTGGCAACGAGCTGTGTGATTATCTCAACCGCACGGCACCGGGCTATATTCTTTATTCCAGCTGTAATGCGTTAAGTATGGCGAAGGATTTGGCGATGCTGCCGGATTACCGCGTTGAACGCGTGCAGCTATTTGATATGTTCCCGCACACTGCCCATTACGAAGTGTTGACGCTGCTGGTCCGGAAATAACGGCCCCTCACCCTAACCCTCTCCCACAGGGAGAGGGGACCGATCGAGTGTGTTTCAAATAGTAGTGACTTGCCTTGAATGAGGGGCGATCGAGTTTGCTGAGATGAGCTCTTTACTTGCAAAAGAGCAGGGCTATCAGCTCCCTCTCCCCCCCATAAAGAGGGGACCGATCGAGTTTGCTGAGATGAGCTCTTTACTTGCAAAAGAGCAAGGGCTATAAGCTCCCTCTCCCCCCCATGAAGAGGGGACCGATTGAGTTTGCTGAGATGAGCTCTTTACTTGCAAAAGAGCAAGGGCTATAAGCTCCCTCTCCCTGTGGGAGAGGGTTGGGGTGAGGGGATTACTGTGGGAACCACTTATCGTTGATCGCCTTGTAGGTCCCATCCGCCTTGATCGCGTCCAGCGCAGCATTCAGCTTGGCCAGTAGTGCCTGGTTATCCGGGCGCACGGCAATGCCCAGACCGGTACCAAAGTACTGCGCATCGGTTACGTGTTCACCTACGGCAGCCAGTTCCGGGTTATTCTTCAGCCACTCATTAACCACCGCCGTGTCACCGAACACGCCATCAATACGGCCATTCTTCAGCTCCAACACGGCATTTTGGTAGCTGTCATAAGACACGGTGTTAATTTCCGGGTGCTTGTCCTGCATGTATTTTTGATGCGTGGTGCCGTTTTCCATCCCCAGCTTTTTGCCTTTCAAATCCGCCAGCGTAGTGAACTTGCCTTTCTGAGCAATGACAATGGCCGAGTTGGCATAATAGGGCTGGGTAAAGGTAACCTGCTTGCTACGCTCTGGCGTAATGTCCATGCCGGAAATCACCGCATCATATTTTTTGAATTTCAGCGCGGCGATCAGGCTGTCAAAGGCCTGGTTGGTAAAGGTGCAGTCGGCCTGCATCTGCTTGCACAAGGCCTTGGCCAAATCGATATCGAAACCGACGATCTGGTTATTGGCATCCAGAGATTCAAACGGCGGGTAGGTCGCTGAAGAGGCGAAACGGATGGTGTCGGCGGCGGCGGCGTTAAAGGTGATCCCGGCGAGAATGGTGGCGGCAAGTAACAGCTTTTTCATCGGTACGGCTCCTGTCGTAAATTTGATTGTTGTCTCGCCACCTTTTTTTTCTAACAATGGCACAAGGGCATTGTGAGTGGCTATGCCGATAACAATGCCATTTAGTGAATTACTATGCAATATAAATGACTAGAAAATTATTTTTGGCCATAAAAAAGCCCTGCACATGGCAGGGCTAGTTCAGCGAGGTTTGGCTCAGTTACGCCGTTCAAACGCCAATGCACGGCGTTCAACCATACGCATCAGTAACGTCAGCAGGCCATTGACGCACAGGTACACAATGCCAGCGGCACCGAAGACCATCACGTCATAAGTCCGGCCATACATCAGTTGGCTGTAGCCCATCACTTCCATCAGGGTAATGGTATAGGCAAGCGAGGTACTCTTGAACACCAGAACCACTTCGTTGGAGTAGGATGACAAGGCACGTTTGAAGGCATATGGCAGCAGAATACGTAGCGTTTGCTTGCGTGACATGCCCAGTGCTTCACAGGATTGCCACTGGCCTGCCGGGATAGCGCGTACCGCCCCATGGAACAGCAGGGTGGTGTAGGCCGCACTGTTCAGTGCCAACGCAATCATCGCGCAGAGCCAGGGTTGCGAAAGCAGGTTCCACAACCAGGGATACTCACGGATCGCCGGGAACTGGCCAGGGCCGTAGTAAATCAGGAAGATCTGCACCAGCAACGGTGTACCAGTGAACAACGTAATGTACGCCTTCACCAACTGCGTTAGCACCGGGGTTTTTAACGTCAGGATCACCGTCAGCACCAGCGACATCAGCAAGGCAACAATCAGTGCGACGATCGTCAACGACAGGCTGGTATGCAAGCCTTTGATGATTTCGGGGATGAACTCAAGCATCAGGCTGGCCCCCGCTCAAAACGTGTGGTGCGCAGCTCGATCCGCTTAAGGATATACTGGCTCAGCAGGGTGATCACCAGATAGATTGCCGCGGCAATCACATACCAGGTAAACGGCTCCTGGGTGCGGGTGGCAATGCTTTTGGTCTGCAACATCAGATCGTTAACGCTAATCAACGACACCAGCGCGGTATCTTTCAGCAGCACCAGCCACTGGTTGCCCAGTCCCGGCAGCGCGTGACGCCACATTTGCGGCATGATCAAACGGAAGAAGATGGCTGTCTTGCTTAGCCCCAGAGCCTGGCCGGACTCCCATTGGCCCTGTGGCACCGCTTTCAGCGCCCCACGCAGCGTTTGCGACGCGTAGGCAGAATAGAGCAGGGCCAGGGCGATAACGCCGCACAGGAACGGGCTGACTTCGAAATTATCGATGGACAGTTGCACCGGTAGTTGGAACAGGCCGAAGTTCAGGACGAAGCCGTCGGACAGCATCATCAGCAACTGTGAAGAGCCGAAGTAGATAAACAGCACCACCAGAATTTCTGGCAAGCCGCGTAGCAGGGTCACCCAGGCGGTGCCGAGCCAACTGACCGCTTTCCAGCGGGATGATTCCCAGACGGCAAACAGCATCGCCAGGATCAGGCCGAGGACCAGGGCACAAACGGCAAGGCCGACGGTCATCCCGGCGGCGCTAGCTAAAGGTTGGATTTCATTCATGGATAATGATTACTGCTGGAACCATTTTTTGTAGATGGTTTCGTAAGTCCCATCCTGCTTGATTTTATCCAGGGCGGCGTTGAATTTGCCCTGCAGTTCGGTATTTTGCAGGCGCATGGCAATGCCCAGACCGCTACCGAAGTAGTCTTTATCCGTCACTTTATCGCCCACAGCGGCCAGCGCTGCGTTTTCTTTCAGCCACTCGTTAACCACTGCGGTATCACCGAACACCGCATCAACACGGCCATTTTTCAGATCCAGAATGGCATTCTGATAGCTGTCGTAACCCACGGTGGTGATTTCCGGGTGTTTATCGGTCAGGAATTTTTGGTGCGTGGTGCCGTTCTGCACGCCAACGCGTTTGCCTTTCAGCGCGGCCACGTCGGCCACTTTACCTTTCTCGGCAATAAACAGGGCCGAGTTATCGTAGTAAGGCTTGCTGAACAGCACCTGCTTTTCGCGCTCAGGGGTGATATCCATACCGGCCATCACGGCGTCGAAACGCTTGAACTTGAGGCTTGGGATCAGGCTGTCGAAGCCCTGGTTGGTAAAGGTACACTCAGCCTGCATCTCTTTACACAGAGCGTTGGCCAGATCGACGTCGAAGCCCTGGATCTTGTTATCCGCCGCGACAAATTCGAACGGAGGGTAGGAAGCTTCGGTAGCGAAACGGATAGTTTCGGCTGCTGAGGCAGAAACGCTGATGCCAGCCAGAACGGCGGCGATTAGTAGTTTTTTCATCGCAAACTCCCTGAGAACAGCAAATATCGCTATTAGTGTGATAAGTAATTGGCAAACTCTACGGTTTGCGGTTGTGCAAAGTGGCTGGCATCGCCCTGTTCGACGATATGGCCATTTTCCATATACACCACGCGGCTGGCGGTTTTACGCGCGACTTCAACCTCATGGGTGACGATCACCTGAGTAATACCGGTGCCCGCCAACTCGCGAATAATGCTGACGATCTGCGCGGTAATTTCCGGATCCAGCGCGGCCGTAGGCTCATCGAACAGCAGAACCTGAGGTTCCATCATCAGCGCACGGGCAATGGCTACGCGCTGTTGTTGGCCACCGGAGAGATGCAGTGGGAAACGATCGGCAAAATCGGTCAGGCGTAACCGGGTCAGCAACTTGTCGGCACGCGCCATCGCTTGTGCCTTGCTCAGGCCAAGTACGCGGCAGGGCGCTTCAATCAGGTTTTGCACCACGGTCAGATGTGGCCAGAGATTGTACTGCTGGAACACCATGCCCACGTTTTGGCGCAGTTCGCGGATGGATTTCTCCCCCGGTGACTGTTTAAAGTCGAACTGATTGCCCGCGATTTGCAGGTGGCCAGAGCGTGGCATTTCCAGCAGGTTAAGCACCCGCAGCAGCGAACTCTTACCTGCACCGCTTGGACCAAGCAGCACCAGAGTCTCACCGGCAGGGCAATCCAGTGTAATGTTAAACAGCGCCTGATGTGCGCCGTAAAAGCAGTTGATATCTTTTAGTTGAATACTCATGCGCTGAAATTGAATAGACATTGATGCCGGGAATGGTAACTTCCACAGAATACTTATGCAATCTTTGTGAGTTAAAATTTATTAGTGCGTCGCAGAATGACTAAATAATAGCAGAAGATACCGTGAGCGCTGGCTGAATGGCGGATTTGTCGCGCACACTGTGAGATAGCTAGCTATTTTTCTCAAGGTGATGGGATTTTGAGCATTTCTGAGGGGGGAATTGGCAACCGGGAAGGTGATACACCCGGCTGCCATCTTGGTGTTACTGGTTCTCAAGGACCTGGCGCAGCGTACCGCTGGCGGCATGCGGCGGGATGTTGAGGAAGCGGATATCGTCAACTACCCAGCAGGTGCCTTCACGGACCATCAGCACTTCGTCTTGCCAGTTGATTGCACTGGCCCCCTCTTTCTGATGGGTCAGCTGTACACGTAGTGGGATGTTTTTGGCATCGGTGTTAGGAATGGTGGAAGCGCTGGCAACCGTTGCGCTGGTTGGCCCTTGGGCATTGCCAGAGAACAGATCGCCAGTGATGGTGTGTTTACCAGGGTGCTGGCCGGCACTGACCAGATCCTGATACAGCACCTGGCTCAGGTAAGGCTGCAACTGTGCCAGACGGCTGCTGTCCGGCAGTGCGGTGCTTGGGCCTTGCTGAATGCGCAGGTCATAGAATTTCTGGGCCACCGTATCCGGGCCACCCTCCACGCAGGCGCCAGTGCGAACGCCAACATCCTTAAAGGCCGGTTCGACGGTGGTACAGGCGCTTAAGAACAGGGCCAAGGGTAAAACAACAGCAAGCGTTTTTGTTTTCATCTCATAACCTTATGTAAAAGTCTCTCAACCATGAAGACCGAAAACCACGGGACTAGCCTACAGTATAAAGGCGTTTTTGGTCCTTGCATTGGTGCTGTGTGCCATTGTGCCACAGAACATCCGCTTAAATTAGCTGTCGTACCACAGCAATGATTTGATTTTATAAGGAGTTCTTGATGCAATTGTCCACTGCGGGTGAGTAGAGACTGCAATGTTATGCTGGTTGAAAAGCGTGCAAAATGCATAGATCGGCGTCGCACAATGGATATTTTTTAATGATCATAAATTAACGTACTGTTATTTAAAGAAAGTGGAAGTTTGCTACGGCGTTAAACCAGAATAAAATTCGTTTTTCCTCCTTCCTGCTAGTGTAAAAATACAGTTTAGAGAAAATTATAATATATACGGCTTTTCTCGTACGTTATAGGGAGGGGATGAGTCATTGACCTGTTATTTTCCCCTCGTTATCCTTATGTTTTGGTTAGAGTATTATCTTCTGCCTGTGGGAAATATCAGGCCATTTCGCGTTTGATGCTGTCGCGTTTTCTATAAAGGGAAATCATATGTTGAGTACAAGCAAGGATGCAACAGGTCTGCGGTTTACCCTGAATATCGGTGATCTGCCAGCTGAAACATTCGTCGTATCGGGATTTACTCTACATGAGCAATTCTCCAGCCTTTTTACTCTCGAACTTGACGCCGCCAGTGCCAAACCCAGTGTGGAGTTTCGCTCAGTTCTGGATAATGTCGCTACCCTGACTATTTGGCGTGATACCGAAGTACAGCGCATCGTCAATGGGATTGTCACCTCTATTGAACAAGGGGATGCGGGGCTGCATCAAACACGTTACCGGCTCGGCATTCGTCCCGCACTCTGGCGAGCTGGTTTAGGGCGACATTCACGTATCTTCCAGCAACAAGATTTTCTGCAAATTCTGGAAACCTTGTTAAAGAAAAATAGAATTAACGACTATGCCCATGCTTTGCGCTTCCCTCATGCCGTGCGGGAGTTTTGCGTCCAATATAATGAAAGCGATCTGGAATTTATCAATCGCCTGGCTGCTGAAGAAGGCATTTACTATTTCTTTGAGCATAACGATGGTGCGCACACGCTAGTCTTTTCCGATGATTGTGCCGCGCTGAATGACGGGCCGATATTACCCTATTATCCGAATCAACAACAAAGCTCATTCGATGAGCTCTGTGTTACCACGTTTAAGCGCCGGGAGAGTCTGCGACCTTCTGATGTATTGTTAAAAGACTACACCTTTAAAAATCCCCTTTGGTCGGCAGAATATCGCGATCGTGCTCGAGATGATGAGCATCAGCCAGGCCGATATTTTCATTATGATTATCCTGGCCGCTACAAGGCAGACCCAGGGGAGTCCTTTGCACGTTGGCGATTGCATGCGCTGCGTAACGATGCGCATCAGGGGGAGGGGGCGAGTAATTGCACGGCACTTCAGCCCGGAGTGCGTTTTACCTTGGAAAACCATCCGTTAGACACCCTGAATACACGTTGGCAAATCACCCAGGCCACCCATATTGGGCAACAACCTCAAGCATTGGAAACAGCATCTGGGGGACAGGGCACTACCGTTACGAGCCAGTTTGCGTTTATACCTAATAATCAGACCTGGCGTCCGCTTTCACTGCCGAAACCGCGCATTGATGGCGCGCAGATCGCGGTTGTCACTGGGCCCGAGAGTGAGGAGATTTTTTGCGATCCTTATGGTCGGGTCAAAGTTCGTTTTCTCTGGGATCTTTCAGGAAGAACCGATGACACAAGCTCTTGTTGGGTTCGTGTATCACATCCTTGGGCGGGTCCTAGGTGGGGAATGTCAGCCATTCCTCGTATCGGCCATGAGGTGATAGTCGAGTTTCTGAACGGCGATCCGGACCAACCTGTGATTATCGGGCGCACCTATCACGCTAACAATCTGCCTCCGGGTAATTTACCGGCAACCAAGACCCAGATGTCGATCCGTTCACAAACTCATAAGGGTGAGGGTTTTAACGAACTGCGTTTTGAGGATGAGAAAGATAAAGAAGAAGTTTTCATCCATGCACAGAAGAATATGGCTATACGGGTGCTCAATTCTAAAGATGAGCGGGTGGAATACAACCGAAGCAGTAGCATCGGGCATGATGAAGAACTGGCCGTTGCCAACGATCGTAAAGTTACGGTAGAAGGTAATCAGCATCAGAAAATCACCGGCAACAGCCTGGCGATGACGGAAGGCGATCTAGGTGTACAAGTAAAGGGCGATCTGGCGCAGAAAATCAGTGGTGTATTCAGCGTAGACAGCAATGGCGATCTGACGTTGCAGAGCAGTAGCAAATTGACGCTGCGGGTTGGCGGCAGTTTGGTGGTAGTGCATGCTGGGGGAGTTGATATTAAAGGGCCATCCATTAATCTCAACTCCGGTGCTAGCCCCGGGGAGTTGGCGATACCGGCGGACCCGGCAATTTTAAAAGCGGCAGCCGCTCAGGGGACGTTATTTGTTGCGCATTGCCCGCAGGAGGATAAACAAGGATGAACGAGGCAATGAACTGGGCGATTGTTGATGCCGCAGCAGAACCAGAATTATTTACCATGCTGGAGCTCTATGACCCGCCTAATGCCAGTTTGTATGCGGAGCCCATTGCAGAAGATATTGGGCGTTTAGCCCCTTACCTGGTGCAAATAAATGAAGGTAGCCGTCAGTGGTTGATGCATCGGTCCACCCCCTGGGGGATCTGGCTGGAAAGCAAAGCCGAGATGAAAGCGTTGCGTCAACATTTGCGTAAATATCTCCATGTACAAATTCCGGATGAGGAAAAACCGGTATTTTTCCGTTTTTACGATCCGCGCAATATCTGGGCGTTATTGCAGGTACTTTCACCTTGGGAGCAACATACATTTCTGGGGCCGGTAGATGCGATAGCAACTCACTGGAAAGGAGAGCTGCGTGATGAGCGTTTTACCGCCCTGAGGGAACAGTTTCCATCAGGGAGTAGCTCCCGTCGTAAAATGATGCGGATATCCCGTGAACAGCTAGATGAGTTGAGTTTGGTGTTTGAGAAAAGGTATATCGACGGGTTGGTTGAGAAGATCGAAGCCTGGAGTGGGCACGATAGGAACTGTCTCTTATACACATCTAAAAAAGGGGGGGGGGGGGGGGGGGGGGGGGGGGGGGGGGGGGGGGGGGGGGGGGGG
>NZ_JAELTL010000077.1:0-20874 GCF_016428815.1 Serratia sp. ASV30
TGTCGGCCTCCAGGCCGTAAGCGCAGTATTTGCTATGGTTTTGCGCCACCAGCTCTTTAACGTGGGCTAGCACTAACACCCGGCCACGGGCGCGTTTTGCCAACTCGGCGATCACCAGGCTTTTGCCAGCGCCGGTTGGCAGCACAATCAGGGCCGGTTCAGGGTGCTGTCGGAAATGCTTGATGGTGGCGTCGACCGCTTCCAACTGATAGGGGCGTAGGGTAAAAGCCATGCGTTAGTACCGCTCGCTGAAGTGGGCTGTAACATTCCACTGAAATTGTGACATTTTGCTCCTCAGACGGCGGAAAAATTTCTATTATTATGCCTTCTGCGGCTACGCAGTGCGAGAAGCATGGAAATTACTCCTGTTATGGCATCGTTTCCGTCGCTATACTAAGCGGCTTCCCTACGCGAACATCCTCTTCGAACCTGTTTTTTGCACCTGGTGCGACAACGGGGCGTCATATTTAGCAACCAGATCAATGCGATCATAACAACGACAGGCAAAGCAGATTCAATGCGACTGGACAAGTTTTTATCTCAGCAGTTGGGTATCAGCCGTGCGCTGGTAGCGCGTGAACTCCGTGCAAAACGTGTCACCGTAGACGGTGAAGTGGTCAAGAGCGGGGCGCTCAAGCTGGCTCCGGAACAGGAAGTGCGGTTTGATGGCAACGTGTTGTCACAGCTGAACGGGCCACGTTACTTCATGCTCAATAAGCCACAGGGTTATGTGTGCTCTACCGACGACCCGGATCATCCAACCGTGCTCTATTTCCTGGATGAACCCGTTGCATACAAGCTGCATGCGGCAGGGCGGCTGGATATTGATACCACCGGCCTGGTACTGATGACCGATGACGGCCAATGGTCGCACCGCATCACCTCACCGCGCCACCAGTGTGAGAAAACCTATCTGGTGACGTTGGAACATCCGTTGGCCGCCGATACTGCTCAGCAGTTCGAGCAAGGCGTGCAACTGCATAACGAAAAAGATCTGACCAAGCCCGCGAAGTTGGAAAAAATCGAAGATACCCTGGTGCGTCTTACCATAAGCGAAGGGCGTTACCATCAGGTGAAGCGCATGTTTGCAGCCGTGGGTAACCGGGTCATCGAATTACACCGTGAGCGTATTGGCGCCATTGTGTTGGATGACGATTTGGCACCGGGAGAATATCGCCCGCTGACCGAAGAAGAGATTGCCAGCGTAGGCGCCCCGCACCTGCTGGATTAATTTTTGCGACCGACCAAGGAGTCGTTGAACGTGCAACAGAACCGGACCTCTCACCTCGGTTTGATCTTTATTCTGGGCCTGCTGTCCATGCTGATGCCGTTGGCGATCGACATGTACTTGCCCAGCATGCCGATAATCGCTCAGGAGTTTGGCGTGGAGTCGGGCCGGGTGCAGATGACGCTCAGCGCCTACATGCTGGGCTTTGCCGTTGGTCAACTGTTCTATGGGCCGATGTCCGACAGCATTGGTCGCAAACCGGTGATCCTGTGGGGCACGCTGATTTTTGCTATCGCCGGTGGGGCCTGTGCGATGGCCCAATCGGTGGAGCAACTGATCAACTTGCGTTTCCTGCACGGGCTGGCTGCAGCGGCGGCAAGCGTGGTGATCAACGCCCTGATGCGTGACATGTTCACCAAGGACGAGTTCTCACGCATGATGTCGTTCGTGATCCTGGTGATGACCATTGCGCCATTGTTGGCTCCGATGATCGGTGGCGTGCTGCTGCTATGGTTCAGCTGGCATGCCATCTTCTGGACCATGGGGGCAGCGGCGCTGTTGGGGTCGGTACTGGTGGCGTTCTTTATCAAGGAGACGTTGCCCAAGGAGCGGCGGCAAAAATTCCATCTGCGCACCACGTTGAGGAATTTCGGCTCGTTGTTCCGCCACAAGCGCGTGCTGAGCTATATGCTGGCCAGTGCTTTCTCGTTTGCCGGGATGTTTTCTTTCCTCAGCGCCGGGCCGTTTGTCTATATCGAGCTGAATAACGTTTCACCGCAGCATTTTGGTTATTACTTTGCGCTGAACATCGTGTTTCTGTTCCTGACGACCCTGATCAATAGCCGCAACGTGCGCCGCCTGGGGGCAGTCAAAATGTTCCGCCTTGGTCTATTTGTGCAATTGACGATGGGTGTATGGTTGCTGGCAGTCACCGCCAGCGGGCTGGGTTTCTGGGCACTGGTGCTCGGGGTGGCGGTTTATCTCGGCTGTATCGCCATGATCTCGTCTAACGCGATGGCGGTGATCCTGGACGATTTCCCCCATATGGCGGGAACAGCCTCTTCGCTGGCTGGGACGTTGCGCTTCAGCATTGGCGCACTGGTCGGGGCGATACTGTCCATGGCGCCAGGCAAAAGCGCATGGCCGATGGTTTCATCGATGGCGCTGTGCAGCATCGTTGCGGTGTTGTTCTATTTTTATGCCAGCCGCCCGCGCAATAACCCTGCCTGATTTGCCCCTCACCCTAACCCTCTCCCACAGGGAGAGGGGACCGATCGAGCTGTTTTATCGTTACTGAGCTCACCTTTGCTCTTCCAATGAATGAGCCACATGTTAAGTCCTGTACCTGATCTCCGCCCTTGATGTTACTGAACGAACCACAGACTGACTTCTGCACTTGATGACAGCTCCGGCCCAGCTCCCTCTCCTTGGGGAGAGGGAGATCAAAGGCAATTAAACCCCAATCTACCTGCTTGCAAGTTTAAGTTTGTTGCTAAATATATGCAGGCTAACTAAACAGCGGTCAAACGAACTGTAGTTTTTTTGTTAAATATGGCAGCGTTATTTTGTCAGGTGGCCAGAGGTGCAACCCGCTGGTTGGTGGGGCGTTTTCTTAGCGGTTAATTGGCCTTATTTTATTTTAAATCAAAGTATTATTGATTTAACCTGCCTTGGGTATTTGAGCGATATGTTTGCATAATGTAAAATTATACCGATTGTAAAGTAACCGCATTGCAAGAAAAAAATGTTGAGATCGCGGCGGGAAAGGGTTACATATAACGCAAAAATGCGAGCTGAGTCGCAAAATGCCGTGAGAGAACCTTCTACGGTGGAGAAAAACTGAGTGATATCAGCAAGCGCAGGATGCAGTTAATTGTTTGTTGCAAATTTTACTTAAAAATAACATTTGTGGGCGGCAAAGTCGGATGATCCCGGCTATAACTAAGTCATCCTGTGATGTAAAAAGTGTTTCATCTTTTCATACTAGGGATTTCATGTGGATAGTTTCCAGCTTTCGGTAGTGCATCGCTTGCCGCAAAGTTATCGTTGGCTATCAGGTTTTACCGGCAGCAAGGTTGAACCGATACCGCTTAGCGGCATAGACGAAGATAACGATCTGATCGGCCTCAAGCTGCTCAGCCATGACGGGCGCGAAGCCTGGCGGGTCATGCAGCAGCTCAACCTGTCTCTGCAAGAGATCCAGGTCAATTGCTCCATCGTTGAATGGGAAGGCGAGCCTTGCCTGTTCGTTCACCAATGCGATGAGAGTGCCGCCATGTGCCGATTGAAAAACGTCGGTGCGGCGATTGCCGAGCAGCTCAGCGCGCAGTACCCCTTCTGAATGATGCCGCTAATCAACCAACTGCAATAACTGCTGCGTATAGGCAGCAGCAGGTGCGTTGAAAATCGTTTGGCAGTCACCCTGCTCCACGACTTCTCCCTGACGCAGTACGATCACCTGATGGCACAACGATCGAACCACCTGCAAATCGTGGCTGATAAACAGATAGGCCAGCCGGTGACGAAGCTGAAGTGACTTCAGCAGCGTCAGGATCTGCGCCTGTACCGATTTATCCAACGAGGACGTCGGTTCATCCAGGATCAACAGCTGCGGTTGCAGGATCAGCGCGCGGGCAATGGCGATACGCTGGCGCTGCCCACCTGAAAACTCCGTGGGATAACGATAGCGCAGGGCCGGATCCAATCCGACTTCCTCTAACGCCTCAATCACCCGCTGTTCGCGTTGCTCTGCGGTCAGTTGCTGGTGGATCTCCAGCCCTTCAGCGATGATTTGCAGTATGTTCAGGCGTGGGTTCAGCGCGGAATAAGGGTCCTGGAACACGATCTGCATCCGGCTGCGGTAAGGCAACATCTGCTGGTTATTGAACTGATGCAGTGGTTGGCCATCAAACCATATCTCACCTTTTGAGCTCAACAAGCGCAGCAGCGCCAGGCCCGTCGTGCTCTTGCCTGAACCCGATTCGCCCACCAGGCCCACGCTTTCCCCAGGCTGTATCTCGAAGCTCAGATCTTTCAGCGCGTAGTTCTGATCGACGATGCGCCGTAACAGGCCACGTTTGATCGGGAAACTGACCTGCAGGTGTTCCACTTTCAGCAGCGGCATGGGCTTATTGCTGGCCGGAAGCGGCAGAGGCTCGCCCACGTCTTCCGCAGCCAATAGCTGACGGGTATAGGCGTGCTGTGGGGCGCTAAACAGGCCGTCACGGCTATTTTGCTCTACACACAACCCTTGGCGCATCACCGCCACGTTATCCGCCAACCGGCGCACGATGTTCAGGTTGTGGGTGATAAACAGCAATCCCATCCCCAGTTCCTGCTTTAACTCTTTCAGCAGCATCAGGATCTGCGCTTGAATGGTTACGTCTAGCGCGGTAGTTGGCTCGTCGGCAATCAACAGCTTGGGTTTGGTCAGCACCGCCATGGCGATCATCACGCGCTGACGTTCTCCGCCGGAGAGTTGATGGGGATAATCCTTCAGGCGCCCTTTGGCGTTACGTATGCCCACCCGATCGAGGCACTGAATGATTTCGGCGCGAGCGCTATCACGGCGCATGCCCATGTGGAGCATCAGCACTTCAGCCAGTTGTTTTTCGATAGTGTGCAGCGGGTTGAGCGACACCATCGGCTCCTGGAAAATCATCGAGATCTGGTTGCCACGCACTTTGCGTAGTTCGGCTTCCGATGCATGTAACAGTGAGTTGCCGTTAAACAGAATATCCCCACCGGGATACACCACCGGCGGGGAAGGCAGCAACCGCAGCACGGAGAGAGCGGTGACGCTTTTGCCTGAGCCGGATTCACCCACCAACGCCAGCGTTTCCCCTTGTTCCACCTGTAACGAGACACCGTTGACCACCTGATTCAAGTTGCCTCCCTGGCGGAAGGCGATGCTGAGATCCTGAATAGCGAGCAGAGGAGTGGTCATATTAATGCGCCTTGCTTGGGTCGAAGGCGTCGCGCACCGCTTCGCCGATAAAGATTAACAGTGAGAGCAACACTGCCAGCACCAGGAAGGCGGTAATGCCCAACCACGGAGCTTGCAGGTTGTTTTTGCCCTGTAGAAGGAGCTCACCCAACGAAGGCGAACCGAGCGGCAAGCCGAAGCCGAGGAAATCGAGAGAGGTGAGGGTGGTGATCGAACCGCACAGAATAAACGGCAGGAAGGTCAGAGTGGCCACCATGGCGTTAGGCAGCATGTGGCGATACATAATCACGCGATCCGGCACGCCCATCGCTCTGGCGGCACGAATGTAGTCGTAATTACGGGTACGCAGGAATTCGGCACGCACTACGCCCACCAGGCTCATCCAACCAAACAGGATGGTGATGCCCAACAGCCACCAGAAATTGGGTTGGATGATGCTGGACAGCAGGATGATCAGGAACAGCGTTGGCATCCCCGACCAAACCTCGATCAGCCGTTGCCCCCAAAGATCGAATCGGCCGCCGTAATAGCCCTGCGTCGCTCCCGCACAGATACCAATCACGCTGGAACACAGCGTTAGCGCCAGCCCGAACAGCATTGAGATACGGAAACCGTACAGCACCCGGGCCAGCACATCGCTGCCGTTACTGTCGGTGCCGAGCAGGTTTTGGCGTGACGGCGGCGATGGGAAGGGCACTTCAGTGGCAAAGTTGATGGTGTTGTAGCTAAAGCGGATCGGGGCCCAGATGGCCCAGCCGTGTTGCTCAATCTGCTTGATAACAAAGGGATCCTGAAAATCGGTAGTGGTATTCAGCTCCCCACCGAAGGTCGTTTCGCTATAGTTGACCATAAAGGGCACATACAGCCGGCCCTCATAGCGCACCAGCAACGGCCGGTCGTTGGCGATCAGGTTGGCGGCCAGGCTGAGCGCAAAGGCCACCAGAAAAATCCACAACGACCAGTAACCACGGCGGTTGCTGCGAAAACGTGCCCAGCGGGCCTGATTGATAGGGCTTAAGCGGCTCATTGACGGCCCTCGAAATCAATGCGCGGATCGACCAGGGTATAGGTGATATCGCTGACGATATTCAACAGCAGGCCGATCAGGGTAAATATGTAAAGCGTTCCGAACATCACCGGATAGTCGCGTTGCAGGGTGGCATCGTAGCCCAGCAGCCCGAGGCCGTTGAGCGAGAACATCACTTCGATTAACAATGAACCGGTGAAAAACATGCTGATAAAGGTGGCCGGGAAACCGGCGATCACCAGCAGCATGGCGTTACGGAACACGTGGCGGTAAAGGATTTTCTTCTCGTCCAGCCCTTTGGCGCGGGCGGTGACCACGTACTGTTTGCGGATCTCATCAAGAAACGAGTTTTTGGTCAGCATGGTCAGGGCGGCAAAGCCGCCGATCACCGTTGCCAGCACTGGCAGGGTAATGTGCCACAGATAATCGGTGATTTTCCCGTACCACGGCAGCGTGTCGAAGTTGCTGGAAACCAGCCCGCGCAGCGGGAACCAGTCCAGATAGCTGCCACCGGCGAATAGCACGATCATCAGGATGGCGAACAGGAATGCCGGAATGGCGTAGCCGATGATAATCAGCGTGCTGCTCCAGGTGTCAAAGGCGCTGCCGTTGTGGATGGCCTTACGGATACCCAGCGGGATCGACACCAGATAGATGATCAGTGTACTCCATAGCCCCAGGGTCGCGGAAACCGGCAGACTCTGGCCAATCAGCTGCATCACCGAGGCACCGCGGAACAGGCTTTCGCCGAAATCGAGGCGCATATAGTTCCACAGCATGGTGAAATAGCGTTCGTGGAGCGGCTTGTCGAAGCCGTAACGCTTGGTGATCTCGGCGATCACTTCGGGATCCAGGCCGCGTGAGCCACGGTATTGGCCTTCGGCCACGTTGCCCGCGCCAGCCTTCATGTGCCCAAGGCCTTCACCCGCGCCTCCGCCGCCAAATCCGCTGGTTTGCCCCATCTCAATAGAGGCAATGGCCTGGTCGACCGGCCCACCGGGGGCGATTTGCACGATGAAAAAGTTAATGGTGATGATCGCCCACAGCGTGGGGATCACCAGCAGTAATCTGCGTATCAGATAAGCGGCCACCGGAGGCTCCTTATTGCCGTTGCGCCGGCAAGCGTGCCGCCTTGTTGACGTCGAACCACCAGTTGTCGAACCCGATTGAATAGGCCGGGCGTACCGCTGGCGAAGAGAATTTGTCCCAATAGGCGTAACGGTCGTGATTGGAGTACCACATCGGCAGCATATACATGTTCCAGGTCAACACCCGATCCAGCGCACGGCCAAGGGACAGTAACGCTTTTTCATCTCCTTGATGCTTCATGATCTGTTCTATCAGGGCATCGACAGCCGGATCGCTGACGCCAGGGCTGTTGTAGCTGGAATTCAGATATTCTGTGGCCCAATAGATTTGCAGGTTGGAGTTGGGGAACGGCATAGCGGGGTAGACCCTCGGCATCATATCAAAGTCACGTTCGCGCATGCGGCGGGTGAATTGGCTGATGTCGATCTCACGGATCTGCATATCGATGCCCAACCGCTTCAGGTTATGCTGGAAAGGCAGCACATATTGGAAATTGCTACCGCTTGGTAGCATCAGCTCAAAGGTAAAGGGTTTACCGGTTTTGCTGTTGACCAACTGCTGGTTTTTCACTTCCCAGCCGGCCTGTTTAAGCAACTCGGTGGCTTTCAGCAGGTTAGCTCGATCATTGCCGCTGCCGTCGGATGTTGGAGGCTGATAGATCGAGGTAAACACTTCTGCTGGCACTTTGCCTTTCAGCGGGGCCAGCCAGACCAGTTCCGCAGCATCTGGGTAGCCGGTGGCAGCGTACTCGGTATTCTGGAAATAGCTGTTGGCGCGCTGATAGGCATCGTAATACAGCGCCTTGTTCATCCAGTCGAAGTCGAAGGCCAGGGTAATGGCTTCCCGCACTCGGCGATCGGCGAAAATCGGGCGCTGGATATTGAACGCTAACCAGCGGGCATTCTGTGCCGCCTGATTGGTTTCATCCTGTTTGATGATGAAGTTGCGTGCAAAGTTGCCGCCCTGATATTGAGTGGCCCAGCTTTTAGGCGAACCTTCGACGCGGAAATCGTAAGCCCCGGCCTTAAAGGCTTCCAGCGCCACCTTATCGTCCAGGTAGTAGTCATAACGCAGCGTATCGAAGTTATAGCGCCCACGATTCACTGGCAGATTGGCGGCCCAATAGTCGCGTACGCGCTCGTAGGTAATGTACTGACCCAATCGGTAGCTGCTGATTTTATAAGGGCCACTGCTTAGTGGGGGAACAGTCAGTGGCTCATTCAGTTTATGGTCTTTCCAGAAGCTTTCTGGCATCACCGGCAGGCTTAATAGGCCGAGTAGCTGATCTCTATCCGGTTTGGGGAGTTCTATGCGCACAGTCAGACGGGAGATGGCCTTGACGGTGACGCCTTTATACGACGAACGGAATTGCGGCACCCCTTCGGTCATAAATTTGTTGAAGGTGAAGGCCACGTCGGCGGCGGTGATCGGGCTACCATCATGGAAGCGCGCGCGTGGGTTGATATCCAGCTCCATCCAACGCATATCTGCCGGGTAACGAGCCGATTCAGCAATCAAAGGATAATAGCTGGAAGGCTCATCGTCCGAGCTGGTGAACAGCGTATCGTAGAGTTCCCCGGTTCTTTCACCGGGCACGCCACGCGAGGCGAAACGGTTGAAGTTATCATAGGTGCCGATGGCTGCCAGCCGAACATCGCCGCCCTTGGGGGCAGCCGGGTTCACGTAGTCAAAATGGCTAAAGTCGGTGGAATATTTCGGCTCACCGAGCGTGGCGAAAGCGTAGCTTTCATTAAGGGTTTCGGCCTGCATGCTAAAACTGAGTGCCGAAAGCACCAAGGCAGCAAAAATGCGTACGGACATCTCTACGGTAAGCTCCTGCTATCTATACCCGTCGCCTTTCAAGCCAAGACTTGGAATACGTCGGATATAAGTCAATTAATCCAGCCGGTAGCATAGCATTTCAGGCTGGTTTTCTGAGTAAAGAAGTTTAAATATCAGGGATTAACTGCGGCCCGATAATCAAAAACGGCCTTATTCTGGCAAAAGGCCACAAACTCCTCAATACCCAGTGGCTTACTGAAATAATAGCCCTGCATAAAATTAACGTCGCGTTCTTGCAGGAAACTCACCTGTTCGGCGGTTTCTACCCCTTCCGCCACGGTCAGCATGTTCAGTTTTTTAGACAACGAGATCACAGCATCCAGGACGGGAGCGGTCGCCGTATCCTGGCCGATGGTATTGACAAAACCGCGGTCGATCTTGAGGTAATCCAGGGTGAAGCGTTGTAGATAGATTAAGGCGCTGTGGCCGGTACCAAAGTCATCCACGGCGATCTCAACGCCCTGGCGGTGCAGCCACTCAAACTCTTCCAAGGCGTTTTGTTCTTCCACCATGCCGCGCTCGGTGATTTCAAACACCACGGTGAAATAGTCGGTCGGCAACTTAGCCAGCAGTTCGGTGATATCGTCATGGAACGAAGGCGCATTAAGGTGAGAAGGGGCAAGATTGATGCCCAGTTTGGCGCCCCGTGGCAGAGCTTGCACCAATTGCGGGATATCGGCCACGATCCTACGGAACAGGTGGCGGGTCAACGCCACGATCAACCCTTCGCTTTCGGCATAGGGGATAAACAGATCGGGTGGAATGCGCCCCTCGGTGGGATGCTGCCAGCGTATCAATGCCTCAAGACCGGCGATGGTGTTGGTTGCGGAATGGAACACTGGTTGATATTCAACAAAGATCTCATTGTGTTTGATGCCTCTCATCAGCGCGCGTTCGGGGCTTTGACGCAGTATCTGCATATAGTAATACAGCGCGCCCACCATCAGGGAGAGTACCAGGCTGCCCAACACGGTCAAACGGATATCATTAGCCGTCAGGGATTGATGGTAGAAGATCATACTCAGTGGATAGCCCGGGACGGCTAGCCGGCTGGCTTGGCTTTTAGGTAATTGCGCCAGCGGCATCATATTAGTGCCGAAGGTGGTTACCGCATGCTCGCCGATCACGATGGCAAATCCGGGAGTATCTCTATCGGGTGAACTGAGCAGCAGGTAGGGCGCCAGGGTGAGATCCAGCGTGGCTAATATGCCGGTGTTGCCTGGCCCGGGTTGGCGCAGCCACACGGCAATCGCCGGTTTTCCCGGTACCATCGGTGTGCCTTGCTGTAATGCCATATCCAGTGGTTTATGCCAGTCAATATCGGAATAGATATGGCTCATTCCCAGCATCATGTTACCGGTTGCCGAAGAGCAATAGGCAAAGCCGTCTTTGACCAGCACAAAGGTGCGTACGCCGGTGGTAAAAGCGGCACGATAGGTCAGGTCGGACTTGGCCTGTTCGCAGGATTTCCCCGTAAGCGGCATGATTTGCTGCATGATTTCTTGCAGATAATCGAGATAATTAACGGCATATTTTTGCGTACGGGTTTCGATTTTATGCTGATATTGCGTGCGCTGATGATCGATCAGAAATAAAGTGACAGAGGTAAAAACAAGGAAGAAAACGACTGCGACAATACAGCTTTTAGTCAGGCTACGCCGTGTGTTGGACGCATGGCGTGCAAATGCTCCCTTCAATCCCATTACTCGCCCCCTGAGCGCAGCATAAAAATATTCTTGTTATATTATTGGTGATTAATATATCCCACCGATCCTGCCTGCGTCATTATTCGCTTGGCTTGCGCTAAGGCTGTCTGTTTAGACACAGCGTAAATAGCGCGTGACGAAATGGCATGTCACTTGACGATGATAGGCTATTTTTTCAACCGTTGCGTGGTTTCTGGCGCAGTGATAATCGAAAATAGCGATGCGGGTTTGTTCGGCGCCAGCGTTACAGTGAAAAAAAACGCTGCCCTGGGGCAGCGTTCTCGTCTCGTTTGTTTGGTTTTCAGGACTTGATTCAGATACTACGCCGTTAGCTGGAACTTTTACCCAGTAACCGGCGGCCTTCACGATAACGTTTATCCCAATAGTTATCCGAAAGGCTGGAGATTGTCACACCACTGCTGGTAGAGGCATGAACGAATTTGTCATTACCCAGATAGATGCCGACGTGGCGGCCAGTAGAACCGGCACGGAACAGCACTAAATCACCTGGACGCAGTTTGGCGCGTTGGATTTGCTTGCCCATATCTTCTTGCTCATAGGTTGAGCGGGGCAGATCCATACCAAACTGTTCGCGGAAGGTACGTTGTACAAACGCCGAGCAATCAATGCCGCGCTTGCTTTCACCACCTAAACGATAGCGGACGCCTTTCCAATCAGCATACTGGTCCATAATCTTTGACTTGACGTCAACGTTACGTACCATCGCTTCGAATTCATCCTGAGAGGCTTGCAGTAAAAGACCGTTTTTGTCATTAACTGCATGCATCTCAGTTTGTGATCTATCTAACTTCGAAGTGTTTGTTGAGCTACAGGCGGAGAGCACCAAGGCTGCCGCAATTGCAGGTAACACCCGCAAAAAATATCTCAGAAAAGGTTGAGATTTGACCATTGTAATTGTTTTCCCTTGAAGTCCTTAACGACGCTAGTCGTTATCTGAAAAATACCAAACGGAACGAGACTAGTTGGCACCGGCAGGAAGGACAATCAGTTAGCATCGGAAATGTGCAGGAACGCACAGTTTTCGGATTTTTACTAACGAGCCAAGCCAAACCAGGCACAAACGCATCCGAGAGTACCGGAATGAAGTGAGGATTGCGAGCCTTTTTCCGACATTCTTTATATGAAATTGTGATGTAACATAATGTAAATCTTCATATAAAAAAACGCGGTTCAGCGGTTATGTTGGATTGGCGTTAATTAATGGGGTAGGCATGTTAACGGTGTGGTTGTTGAGTAAACAAGATGCGACAGGTAAATCACCGAGAGGCGCTGGCCTCCCGGCTATCATAATCTAAAGTTATGGCTGCGTTGGGCGATACTTACCAGGTAATCTGCAGTTCAACCAGTGGATCACAACATCGCTGGCCGGAGTCATCAGCCACCAACTGGTACCGACCATCACCACCGACAGCGAACCGACGGCAATATCGGTAAACCAATGTGCACCGATCATGATGCGTGGCAGGCAGAAGACCAGGGTGATCAGCAGCGCGATGGCAAATGCCGTGCGGTTAAAGTAGCGCAGCATAAAGCAGGAGAAAATCAACAGCATCATGCCATGATCGCCAGGGAAGCTGTCGCTGGAGGCGTCTTTGGTTGGGATCCCGGTGAGTTCGCTGACCCGGTTGATATTGTCAAAGGTCAGGGTGGGGCTGGCGTGTTTTACCGGCAGCAGGTGACCAAACTGGTTGAGCACCACTCCCGTTAACAACATCACGACGCCGGTAACGATCAGACGGCGGCGTCCAAAGGCATCCTGCTTGAGGTAGAAGAAAAGGTACAGTAGCCCCATGGCGATGAGCGAAATGACGTCGAATACTCGATTGTTGGTGATCGCCACCATTCTCAGAAACCAGGCATCGCTGGCCAGATGTTGGTTGAAGAAGAAAAAGATTGCTGAGTCAATCTTGAACCAGAACCCGTGATCCTTGGGTAAATACCAGGAAAGAAATAGCACGATGCCCAAGACGTTGAGCATGAGGATGAAGGGTAAATTGCGGCGTGTCATGGCTAACCTGTAAAAAAATCAAAAAAATAATGCCAACGTTAAAAGCATTAACTTAAACGGATATTAAACAAGGCCGATTGCAAAGCATTCCAGTTGGCCTCGTCGCTGTGGATCAATTCGATACGGCTGTCGAGCGGAGCGGTGGGACGCGTCTCGATACTGAGATCCTGCCCTTGGCGGTTGATCAGCAAACTGCCTTCGGCAATGCGTACGACCGCCTTGGCCCGCTCAACCGGAGCTAGCCTGATCCATTCCATCATACCGACGGTATCAAAGACGGTTTCCCCATCGAAAATCCAGCCGCAGCTGGTGAATCCTTGGCCTTGGTTGAGGGCTCGGCGCCAGCGGGAGTTTTCAGGCAAACGCAACGCCGCTAATCCTTGGGTCTTGGCGTGGCTATGATGATGCTGTGCGTCCGGCAATTCTGTGCAATTGGTGCGTGGCCGATCCAACAGCGTGATATCCATGCGCCCTTGCTCAATGGAAAAGACCGGCCGCTGCTGGCCATGTAACGTTTGCCAGGCTTCCAGTGCCTGAGCATCTTGCGGCTGCCAGGTATCCATTTTATTGGCGATGATGACGTCGGCCGCAGCCAGTTGATCGCGAAAATTTTCATTTTCGCTATAGCGAGGTTCGCCAAGTTGGCGGGGATCAAGCACACAGATCGTTGCCAGCAAATCGATCCATCCGCCATAGGTTTCCTGAGTCAACAGCGCCAGGATCTGCTTGGGGTGGCCTAATCCAGTGGGTTCAATCAGTAACCGGTCGGGTTTGGTCTGTTGCAACAACATATTCAACCCTACCTGCATAGGTAACCCGTTAACGCAGCACATGCAGCCACCGGGGATCTCTTTCAACACCGCACCGCTGTCGGCCAACAGGGCGCCATCGATACCAATCTCGCCAAACTCGTTGACCAGCACGGCCCAGCGCTCATTTTCCGGCTTGGTGGCCAACAGGTGTCGAATGGTGGTGGTTTTCCCGCTACCGAGAAAGCCTGTGATCAGATTGGTTTTTGTCATTTGGAGATCCCCGTTAATGATGTTTTCAATTGATTGAAAGTGAGCAATTATTTGCTTTTTTATCGCGTTTGCACATAGGCGTGCCAGATCACAAATATAAGCATGAAAACCGCCTGTTTTTGGCGTTTTTTTTCTGCTGAAATGTTAGGACTTTTCCCATAAAAAACGTGGCATTAACAAAGTTAATTGTACCGTACCGTATTGTTTCCACGACCTTAATGCACCGATTAGCCATAAAAAAAACCACCTATCCTTGCGATTATTCCTAAAAAAATAACCTATCTTTAAAGTGGCTTAACAAAAGTGAGGTTGCCATGAATAGCTTACGGTTAATTATGATCGCAGGAGCGTTGTTTTCATGGATGGCAGCAAGTCATGCGGGTTCCACAGGTGGCGTTATCAACTTCGTGGGTGCCATTGTCGAAGGGCCTTGTACGGTAGATGTTAGCAACTCAACGGCGAATACCCAATGCTATCGTAACGGGCATAACTACACAGGCACGCAAAGGCTGGCAAGTTTTGATGCCAGCAGTAAAGAGCTTCCGCTGAATATCGGTACCACCGAAATGCGGTGGGTAGACCAGCAGAAAAAACTCGCAATAATGACGGTAATTTATCGTTAAGTCCTCTGTCATGCCGAGTGGGGCTCGGCATGACATCCCCAGACCCCGCACTTTGTTTCGTTTTCATACCTTTCATTGCCCAACCGACTGACCAGGACTGCGTACGGTAAGCCGTCTGCCAACTGGCCGTTACTGGATATCAAATTAAGACTTTTCCGACTTGAAATCTGTATTTTGCGGCAATAAATTATGCGCCGCCAGAGAGGTGGAACCCCATCTAACTAAATGATAAATAGATGAAACCTCTCTAACTTGCGTTTAATCCAAGAACTTTTTTTCAGGTTTATATTGGCTTAATAACAAGTGAGGTGCCCATGAAAAGCTTACGGTTGTTTTTGATCGCAGGAATGTTGTTTTCATGGCTGGCAGCAGGCGTGGCCAATGCAGCTACCGGAGGCGTGATCCACTTCTATGGTGCCATTGTCGAAGGCCCTTGCACGGTGGAAGTCGCTGACTCAACGGCACAAACGCAATGCTATCGCGACGGGAAAAACTACACCAGCAAACACCAGTTAGCGAGCCTGGAGAGCGGTAGCAAAGAGTTGCCAGAGAATCTCGGCAAGAGCGAAATCAAGTGGTTGGATCAGCAAAAAAAACTCGGAATAATGACGGTGGAATACCGTTAATCCACATTCAGTCAAGTGGCCGTCATGCCTGGTTGATTGGCATGGCGGCCGATAGAGATCAATTCAACTGGGTGGTTACCCAATCTTTTACCGTCTGGCGCGCTCCTCGATCGCGCAATGACAGATAGGCCCGTGTTACTTCCGCCACAAACGCACTATCCGTTGGCAACTGATCGCCAAACACGCTTTTCAACGCCAGCAATGCAGCCACGCGGGGTTCACCGTCCTGTGAACAACTGACGGCCTGTTGCAACGTGGCCAGCATCGGGTCGCGGATATCAATCGGTTGCCCTGCGTCATCAATCCCACCGACATAACGCATCCAGCCCGCGACGCCAAGCGCGAGCCCCGCATGGCTACCGCCATATTGCCGATGCCAGCGGATCGATTCCAGCAGGCGCTGAGGCAACTTTTGCGTGCCATCCATAGCGATCTGCCAGGTGCGGTGTTGCAGTGCCGGGTTGCTGTAACGTTCGATCAACTGCTCGGCGTAGGCGGCCAGATCGATGCCAGCGACCTGCAGCGTCGGAGCCTGCTCGTTCAACATCAAATGGTGTGCGGCGCGGCGATAATTTTCATCTGCCATGCAGTCAACAATGTATTGGTAACCCGCCAGATAACCGAGGTAGGCCAGGAAGGAGTGGCTGCCGTTGAGCATCCGCAGTTTCATTTGCTCGAACGGCAGAACATCATCCACCAGTTGTACACCGGCATCCTCCCAGCGTGGGCGGCCAGCGACAAAATTATCTTCCACCACCCATTGAATGAAGGGTTCACAGGCAATAGCGCATTCATCACGCACGCCACCCAAAGCGGCGGCGATTTCATCCAACGTTTCTGGCGTAGCGGCCGGAACGATGCGATCGACCATGGTGCTGGGGAAGGTGACGTGTTGAGCGATCCACTCGGCGAGTTGTGGATCGCGCGCTTTGGCCAGCCCGGTCACCGCATTGCGTACCACGTGGCCGTTCTCTGGAATGTTGTCGCAGGACAACACGCTAAAGGCGGGTAGATGGCGCTCTCGACGCCGGCGTAGTGCTTCCACGAGGATCCCCGGCACCGTGGTGGGTTGGGTCGGATTAGCCAAATCGGCTTTGATCGCGTCGTGTTGCAGATCCAGTTGGCCGCTACCCGGTTCGATGCAGTAGCCTTTCTCCGTAATGGTCATGGAGACGATCGCCACCTGCGGTTCGGCCAGCTTTTCCAGCACGGCGTCGATGCCTTCTAATTTGCGATGTACGCTTTCGTGAACGGCTCCCACAACGATGGCCTGATCGCCCGCCGCGCCCTTTTCTAACACGGTGTAAAGATGATCCTGATCGCGCAGGGTCTGGAATAGCTTATCGCCGCCGAACAGGCTGATCTCGCAGATCCCCCAATCGCCGCCGTTACGGTTGAGTACCCTGTCGGTCAGCAATGCCTGGTGAGCGCGGTGAAAAGCCCCAAAACCCAGGTGAACAATTCGGCTGCGCAGGCTCTGGCGATCGTACTGGGGCAGTTGTGTCTTGGCGGGCAACGGTGAGTTGGCGATAGTTTTCATTAATGGCTCCATGACGAGAGCAAGGGCCGGTTGATCGCTGGTATAAAGCTATCAGACCAGTTAGCCGCAGGTGTATGCCCGGCTCTCGCGTATTTGTTAACAACCGCCAGTGTAGGGCGGTAGAGAGGTGAATGAAATTGGTCAGTCCAAAATATCCCAGGATCGTGAGTTGGATCAATCAATCGACGTTTCTGTTTTGACAGCACGCCGCTAATCAGTAAGGTTAAAGATGAATGATATCTACTGCAATGTGGTATAACAGGATTGATTTGATTTTGCGATCTACCTCACCACCGATACCGCTTCAACGATGACAGAGCGACTTTTACAAGGATAAATCAATGGAACAAACATGGCGTTGGTATGGGCCGAACGATCCGGTTTCGCTGGACGATGTGCGTCAGGCAGGTGCAACCGGCGTAGTGACCGCGTTACACCATATCCCTAATGGCGAAGTGTGGCCGGTTGAACAGATCAAGGCGCGGCAGGCTCTGTTGGCGGAAAAAGGACTGGTGTGGTCGGTGGTGGAAAGTATCCCGGTGCACGAGGAAATTAAAACCCACAGCGGCAACTACCAACGTCATATCGCCAACTATCAACAATCGCTGCGCAACCTGGCGGAATGTGGCATTGATACCGTGTGCTACAACTTTATGCCGATCCTCGACTGGACGCGTACCGATCTGGAATACCCACTGCCGGACGGTTCCAAGGCCTTACGCTTTGATCAGATCGCCTTTGCGGCCTTCGATTTGCATATCCTGTGCCGCCGTGGGGCAGAAAAAGATTACACCGACGAAGAGCAGGCCCAGGCCCAAAGCTATTTCAAGGCGATGAGTACGGCAGATATTGCCAAGCTGACCGGTAACATCATTGCCGGGTTACCTGGGGCGGAAGAGGGATACACGCTCGATCAGTTCCGTGCCCGGCTGGCGGAGTACGATCATATCAATAAGGCGCAGTTGCGCGAAAATATGGCCGTCTTCCTGCGCGCTATCGTGCCGGTGGCGGAAGAGGTGGGTGTCAGGTTGGCAGTGCATCCCGATGATCCACCGCGCCCCATCCTCGGCTTGCCACGTATTGTTTCCACTATCGAAGATATGCAGTGGCTGAAAGAGACGGTAGATAGCATCTATAACGGCTTCACCATGTGTACCGGTTCTTACGGCGTGCGTGCGGACAACGATCTGGTGCGGATGATTGAAACCTTTGGCGATCGCATTCACTTTACCCACCTGCGCGCTACCTGCCGCGAGCAAAACCCTAAAACCTTCCATGAAGGGGCGCACTTGCAAGGGGATGTGGATATGGTTGCGGTGGTTGAAGCTATCCTGGCAGAAGAACAGCGCCGTCATAAAGCGGGCGATCTGCGGCCTATCCCAATGCGACCAGACCATGGTCACCAGATGCTGGACGACCTGAAGAAGAAAACCAATCCGGGCTATTCGGCCATTGGTCGGTTGAAAGGTTTGGCGGAGGTTCGTGGGGTCGAGCTGGCGTTAAAGCGGCGGTTTTTCCCGGAATTACTCTAGTAAAAGCAGGGCGCACTCAGGTTGCGCCCCTACCGTTGACTAGTCTGCGCGGCTCATATAGCGGCGTTCTGCAATATGAATGCGGATTTTATCACCGCTGCTCAGGTACTCCGGTACCAGAATGGTCAGGCCGGTCGCCATGGTGGCCGGTTTGTTACGCGCACTGGCAGAAGCCCCTTTGATGCCCGGAGCGGTTTCAACAATCTCCATATCCACGGTCTGCGGCAGCTCTAACGCCAGCACCTGGCCATCCAGCGTCAGTACCTGCATACCCGGCAAGCCCGCTTCAGGGATGAACAGCAGCTCATCTTCGATCTGATCTTTCTTGAAGATATAAGGGGTGTAGTCTTCATCGTCCATGAACACATACTCTTCGCCGTCAATATAGGAGAAGTTTACCTTGCGGCGGGACAGGCTGATGGTGTCCAGAATATCATCGCCTTTAAAACGCTCTTCTACCTTCAGCCCGGTACGGACGTCGGAGAAGCGCATTTTATACAGCGTGCTGGCACCACGGGCGCTTGGGCTCTGGACATCGATGTCCTTTACCAGCAGCAGTTTGCCGTTGTAATTGATCGCCATACCGCGCTTGATTTCGTTCGCTCTTGCCATTGGAATACCCTGTCAACATAGATTTTAGGAAGTTGCGACAAGTTACTCGCGCCGTGCTTTTCAGGCAAGAGCCGCGCGCAAAAAGAGTGGGGAAAACGGGCGGCCGTGGCCGCCCCTGAGGCTTATTTGAACACCGGCAGCAGATCTAATAGCGTTAGCACGTGGGCCACGGCGTTAATCGCCCCAAACAGGATGATGAACAGGATCATGCCTTGGCCGCCGGGAGCACGGTAGCTGGCCTGTGGGAAACGGCGGCGGCTGGCGCGTGCCATCATGGCAGGAACGATCACCGCCCAAATGGTGGCGGCCAGGCCAGCAAAGCCGATGGCGTAAAGGAAACCGTTCGGGAACAGTAACGCGGCCAGGGTTGGCGGCACGAAGGTCACCAGTGCCGATTTGGTGCGGCCTGCCTGATTATCCTTGAACTTGAAGAAGTCGGCGAGAAAATCAAACAGCCCCAGCGACACACCCAGGAATGAACTGGCCAGCGCCATATAAGAGAAGGCGTTAAGCAGTTGGCCTACGGCATAGCTACTGGAAACGTTACCCATCTGCTTGAGCAGGCTGCCGATGTTGCCCCCTTCGGCGATCACCTGCTTGAAGGCATCACGGGCGATATTGCCCTGGATCACATACTGCCACAGGATATAGATCGCCAGCGCCAGCAAGGTGCCGTATACCAGGCTGCGCACCACGGCACCGCTGTCTTTTTGATAATATTTCACCAGACCAGGTACGTTGCCGTGGTAGCCGAACGAGGTCAGCAGGTAAGGCAATGCCGCGAGCGCATAGGGCAGGTAGTTGGCGTCGCTGCCGCCCTGGTTGAACAACACGGCAGGCTGCACGTGGGTGAACATATCACCGACGGACAATACAAAGGTGATCACCATGCCGCCGATCAGAATGGTGCTAAGGCGATCCACGGCGCGGGTGGATAACCAGACGATAAAGGCCACGACGATGGCAAACACCAATCCAGACAGAGTTTGGTTGGCGCCGAAGACGCCTTCCAGCGTATGGGCGATGATCGAACCGCCCGCCGAGATATAGGCATAGGTCAGAATATAGAGTACGAAGGTGATCGACAGGCTGTTAAGGGTATTCCAGCCTTTGCCAAGCAGATCTTTGACCACAGTGTGGAAGCTGGCGCCCGCCGGATAATTCATGGTGGCTTCCAGAATCATCAGCCCGGAGATCAGCATACAGAACCAGGTATAAATCAGCAGCGCCACGGAGCCGCTGAACCACACGCCAGAAGTTACAATAGGGATAGAGAACATACCTGCACCTACGGCGGTGCCGGCAATGATCATCGCGCCACCGAGGACGGAAGGGCGGGAAAGCTTCTGGATGGTGTCCGCAGACATTATTGCTCCTGATTGGCCGTTGGCCTTGAGTTCTTTTGTACTAGCTTAATGGTACGTGCGCGATGTGTGCATGTAAAGCGGATATTTGGTGGGATTGGTGCAATCTTCAGCGCTTAGGGAGTTATTTTGGTGGTTTTCCCCTCACCCCAGCCCTCTCCCGCGGGGAGAGGGGGCTGCAATAGCGTTGTGGTCAGGGGCAGAAGTCTGTCTGCGGTATGCTTGGTGACTGGTAATAAGGGGGCTGTAGTCCGGTGCTGGAGTTTATCAGTGGCACATTAAAATTTGCCCTATGCGAGATGGAGTTATTGCGGTGCCGAGGCCAGTTACTGACGTTAATTTGTAGCATATTCAGTCCCCTCTCCCTGTGGGAGAGGGTTAGGGTGAGGGGCGTCACTTTACGTATCCTGATGTATTTTTTTGTTTAATTGGCGGGTATAGCGGGAAATGCCACTCATCGACAAAGTGATAAATCTTTCACATAAGTCGTTGGTGACATCCAAGAAATTCTATCGCATGTGAAATAACCATCATGTTTAAGTTTGTAGTTCACATACAGGGATATAGGAAAACTAAAAACTAATGATGCGAACGCTATCATGATTAAATACCTGTCTCTTATACACATCTAAAATGGGGGGGGGGGGGGGGGGGGGGGGGGGGGGGGGGGGGGGGGGGGGGGGGGGGG
>NZ_JAELTL010000078.1:0-20508 GCF_016428815.1 Serratia sp. ASV30
CCCCCCCCCCCCCCCCCCCCCCCCCCCCCCCCCCCCCCCCCCCCCCCCCCCCCCCCCCCCCCCCCCCCCCCCCCCCCCCCCCCCCCCCCCCCCCCCCCCCCCCCCCCCCCCCCACCCCCCCCTTTTTAGTTGGCATCGTCGGCAGCGTCAGATGTGTATAAGAGACAGGTGTTTTACTCAGGCCGGACGGTTCTCTTAGCGCTTTGATGGAATTTAATGATGTGCCAGCAGATGTGCCATCCAGCTATTATATTGAGAATAATACCTCACGCAGTCTGGTGATCAAGGCAACCTTACGCTCCACCAACGCTCTTAAAGGTGGACTTTTCAGCGGTTCGCTGGTTGTTAATATCACTTATGATTGATATCCGAAATATTAAAGCATGAAAGGCTGACAGATTGTCCAACGTCTATGCTTATCAATTTCGGAGGTTCCTGGAGTAAAGCCAAGAGTCCGGTCGACCTCATTGTCCGCTAGCCTTTCCGAGCTTTATTAGTAAGGGGCTACAATGGTTTTTAACTCAGCCAGCTGAAATATTTCAGAAAAATTGAGCCACACTTTTACGTTGCTGCAGGCAGATTTTATTGTCTGCTCAGCAGCCATTTTGCTGGAACAATAAACCTGCTTGCTGCAGTTGCGGCAAGCCGGGTATTCATTAAAACGCGACGCACACTGGCGCATCGACACGCATCACAGAGTCTTGGCTAAACTGTTGTTTATAGCGGGTGCGCAGCGCCTCAATGTTTTGCTCACTGGCCGTATCAGGGCTATGGATCAACATCAACGCCTTGCTGTTTTCCCGCGCCAGCTTGCCATCGTTCCCCAACCATTGTCCTTTGGCATCAAATACCGATAACCCATTTTTAAAACGCGGGGTTACCTGCTGATCGACAAAGGTCTGCCATTCAACCGCCGTAATTACCGGCCCTGCCGGGCGATTCAAGCCAAAATAGAGCGTGGTCTGGGTCATCGGCTCGCCGATGCTGCACGTTGCTTCCGGTTTAAACGGTGATGCCTTTTGCACTGGCGCTACGCAGCCGCTCAACAGCAAGGTTATGGCGACGGTGGCCGCCAATATCGGGGTGTTTTTCATCTCGCTTTCATATTCCTTAAATAATTACCAACAGATACTAGCGATAAATTTCTAATGCGTTGTAAAAATCACAAGTAGCACTAGAGACTAGCAGCAAGCAAAAATAACCTATTTAACATTAGTTAAAGTAATTCGAAAGTAACACAACAAAAAAACTCAGTGGTGCGTTGCCACCAGGCTCGTTACCCTTCGGCGTTGACACTTTTGCCCTCCGACCCTGTGAATCCACTATGTTACTGAGCATTCTTTATATTATCGGCATCACCGCAGAAGCCATGACCGGCGCGTTAGCCGCAGGCCGCCGCCAAATGGATTTGTTTGGCGTGATTTTTATCGCCTCCGCTACCGCCATTGGCGGGGGCTCGGTGCGAGATATGCTGCTTGGGCACTTCCCACTGAGCTGGGTAAAACACCCTGAGTATATTGTTATCATAGCCATAGCGGCAATTATCACCACCTGGATGGCTCCGCTGATGCGCCACCTGCGCCATCTGTTCCTGGTGTTAGACGCCATTGGGCTGATTGTTTTCTCGATCATCGGCGCGCAGGTGGCTCTGGATATGGGCCATGCTCCACTGATCGCAGCCATTGCCGCCGTGATCACCGGCGTTTTCGGCGGCGTGCTGCGCGATATGTTCTGCAACCGTATCCCGCTGGTTTTCCAGAAGGAAATCTATGCAGGTATCGCCTTTGCCGCTGCCTGGCTATATATCGGCCTGCAATACCTTAACTTGCCGCATAACATGGTAATTATTATTACCCTGGTTGCAGGCCTCAGTGCTCGCCTGATCGCACTGCGCTTTCGCCTTGGCTTGCCAGTGTTTAACTATCAGCATCCCGACCATTAATTCGCGAACGCATCGCCAAGCGGTTCGGCACGATCGGGAACCGTTTCAAAGCCGCTAATATGGTGCTGCTGCAAGGTTTGAACCAGTGCCAGAAAGGTAGGGTGTTGCAAAAACTCCTGCACTTTTCTGGCTTTTTGCGCACCCATACCAGCAAGCTCCTGCCACTGTGCCAACGTCATCTGCTGTAGCTGTGACCAATTTTGCAACGTGGCCGACTGCGATGGCGAAATGGGTACGCCGAGGGCGATCGGCCAACGCTCGAAAGGCTGCCGCCGCGCCAGACGAAATTGTTGGTAAAGGGCCTGTGCACGCTTTGCCCCCAAGCTGGGCACCGCGCTGAGCTGTTCCGGTGTTAACTCCAACCAATCCAGCAGGTTATTCACCAATCCCTGATCGACCAGCACTTGCCAGCCAGCTTTATTCAACCCGGTGATGTTCAGCCCATTGGAACTGCTCAACCAAACCAGCCGCGCCAGAAACTGCTGGCGGCATCCGGGCTGCAAGGTAAAGCAGCTCAGCGCATGATAATCCTCCGGCTTTGGCGCAATGGGTGTTGCCCTGGTAACCTCACGCCAGACCACCTGTTTCAAATGCGGAATGCCATGCCCCATCAGGCTAATCGCAATATGATCGCCAGGTACGATGTCCCCTTTTTGCCACAGAGCTAGCGAGCCCACGTTAACTCGCCGGATCCATTTATCGTCCATTCGCACCGGATCCAGGCGGAGCATCACGGCAATTTTGCCGGTACGGCCTATGGCAAACTCAACATCCGTGACTCTGGCCACTTGCTGGACCGGGGGATATTTCCAGGCAGCCGCCCAGTCATTAGGCTTGGCCTGCCAGTAGCGCCCCTGAGGTTCTTGCCCTTGGTGGATCACCACGCCATCAGTGACAAACGGCAAAGGGCCGCTGTACCAAGCTGCCCGCCACTGCTCCACCTCCGCCAACGTGGTGACCGGCTGTGAATATTGCTGCGGCAGCGTAAACCCCATGGCGGCAAGCTGTTGCACGCGTTCGGCCATGGTTGGCGGGCCATCGGGCCACGCCCAGACGAACAGGCCAAGCTGCTCAAGTTGCGCAGTGCGCGGATGACGCATCATCATCCCGGCAACCTTGGAACGGGCGTTGATGCCCCCTTGGGTTTGCTGGTGATGATCGTTCACCATCAGGAACAGCTCTCCTTGTAGCACCAAGTTGGCCGTAGACCCTGGTAAAACGTTGGGGATAGCGGGGATCGCCTTGACCTTTTCCAGCCAGTTTTCCCCCTTCTGCCCGTCCCCCCGGCTAATGGCGTTCACCAATACGCCTTGCAGGTAGACCAAAGTGACCGCCACACCATCAACCTTGGGTTGCACCCACAGATCGTGACGGCCCTGCATCCATTGTTCTACGGCACGAGAGTTGCGCAGTTTACGCAATCCGGTATGCGCCACCGGATGCGGTACTTTGCCCACTGGCAGTGGCCGCGTATCCTCTCCCACCGCACCGACACAACGCCGCCAATCTTGCAGTTGCTGTAACAGGCTGTCGTAGAGTTCATCGTCAATCGGGCTGTTACCCAGGCGATAATAAGCCTCATCCCAGCGCCCCAGTTGATCATCCAGCGCCGTAATTTCCACCTGCATGCGCTCTGGCGACCACACCGGACAGCTTGCCCATGCCGAGCTACACAGCACTCCAATCACCACCAACGCCCGGTAAATACCTCTCCACATTGAGCACCTCCTTGCTTCCCGGCAGTAAATACTCAATCGCCTTTGCTGGCTAACGCCAAAAAACGGAGGTGCTAAACACTTCCCAAAAGGAATGCGTATTTGCTGAAAACGGCAAAAATTTCCAGATCCGCCGCGCAAATTGACTTTTTCACGCTGTTTTTAGCAGAAAGCGGCGGCCAAAATGCGAGCTAACGCTGCATACCGCCCGTTAGCCGTGTATACTGTGCGGAGAATTTACACATCCGCTGTCACTGACTCATCAACCGCTAGCAACGAACATCATCATGGCTCAAGGCACGCTTTATATTGTCTCTGCTCCAAGTGGCGCAGGGAAATCAAGTCTGATTCAGGCTTTGTTAAAGACGCAACCGCTGTACGATACGCAGGTTTCGGTTTCACACACCACGCGCGATAGCCGCCCGGGTGAAAATCACGGCGAACACTACTTTTTCGTCTCCAAAGACGAATTCCGCCGTATGATTGAGCAGGATGCGTTTCTTGAGCACGCAGAAGTGTTCGGCAACTATTACGGCACGTCCCGCGCGGCCATCGAGCAGGTACTGTCGACCGGCGTTGACGTCTTCCTGGATATCGACTGGCAGGGCGCACAGCAGATCCGTGCCAAAATGCCCCAGGCGCGCAGCATCTTTATTCTGCCGCCGTCGAAGGAAGAGCTTGGCCGCCGCCTGCGTGGCCGTGGGCAAGATGCGGATGACGTGATTGCCAAGCGCATGGCGCAGGCCGTCGCGGAAATGACGCATTTCGCGGAGTATGATTATTTAATCGTGAATGACGATTTCGATCTGGCCTTGTCCGATCTGAAGACCATTATTCGCGCCGAACGCTTGCGTTTGGGCCGTCAAATGCTGCGGCATGATGCTTTAATCAGCAAACTATTGGCAGACTGAAGACAGTTTCAGTATTATGCCCAGTCTTTTCGTCACCTGTGGAGTAGCACAAATATGGCACGCGTAACTGTTCAAGACGCTGTAGAGAAAATTGGTAACCGTTTTGACCTGGTGTTGGTCGCTGCTCGTCGGGCACGTCAAATCCAGACCGGTGGTAAGGATGCACTGGTACCTGAAGAGAATGATAAGTACACCGTTATCGCTCTGCGCGAAATCGAAGAAGGCCTGATCAACAGCCAGATCCTCGATGTTCGTGAGCGCCAGGAGCAGCAAGAGCAGGAAGCCGCAGAGATCCAGGCGGTTACCGCGATTGCTGAAGGTCGTCGTTAATTAGACTGTGAGTCTGCCTTGTACCTGTTTGAAAGCCTGAATCTGCTGATTCAACGTTACTTGCCTGAGGAGCAGATTAAGCGCCTCAAACAGGCATACCTCGTCGCACGTGATGCTCACGAGGGACAGACACGCTCCAGTGGTGAGCCCTACATTACTCACCCGGTTGCCGTGGCCTGTATTCTGGCGGAAATGCGTCTCGATCATGAGACGCTGATGGCAGCCTTGCTGCACGACGTCATCGAAGACACCCCGGCCACCTATCAGGATATGGAACAACTGTTTGGCAAAAGCGTTGCCGAACTGGTTGAGGGCGTATCCAAGCTAGACAAATTAAAATTCCAGGATAAGAAAGAAGCGCAGGCGGAGAACTTCCGCAAGATGATCATGGCGATGGTGCAGGATATCCGCGTCGTGCTGATCAAGCTGGCGGACCGCACCCACAATATGCGAACGCTTGGCTCGCTGCGCCCGGACAAACGGCGGCGTATCGCCCGTGAAACCCTGGAAATCTATAGCCCACTGGCCCACCGCCTGGGTATTCATCATCTGAAAACCGAGCTGGAAGAGCTGGGCTTTGAAGCGCTTTACCCGAACCGCTACCGCGTCATCAAAGAAGTGGTGAAAGCCGCGCGCGGTAACCGTAAGGAGATGATCCAGAAAATCCTCTCCGAGATCGAAGGGCGTTTGACCGAAGCGGGTATCCCCTGCCGCGTCAGCGGGCGGGAAAAGCACCTCTATTCCATCTACTGCAAGATGCACCTGAAAGAGCAGCGCTTCCATTCCATCATGGATATTTACGCGTTCCGGGTGATCGTCAAAGAAGTGGATACCTGCTACCGGGTGCTAGGCCAGGCACACAGCCTGTATAAGCCGCGCCCGGGCCGGGTAAAAGACTATATCGCCATTCCCAAGGCCAACGGCTATCAATCGCTGCATACCTCACTGATCGGCCCGCACGGCGTGCCGGTTGAGGTACAGATCCGTACCGAAGATATGGATCAGATGGCCGAAATGGGGGTCGCCGCGCACTGGGCCTATAAAGAAAAGGAACAGGGCGAAACCGGCGGCACTACCGCACAGATCCGCGCCCAGCGCTGGATGCAGAGCCTGTTGGAGCTGCAACAAAGCGCCGGTAGCTCGTTTGAATTTATTGAAAGCGTAAAATCCGATCTGTTCCCCGATGAGATTTACGTTTTCACCCCGGAAGGGCGTATTGTCGAGCTGCCTGCCGGTGCTACACCGGTCGACTTTGCCTACGCCGTGCATACCGATATCGGCCACGCCTGCGTTGGCGCACGTGTCGATCGCCAGCCGCATCCGTTGTCACAAGCTTTAGCCAGTGGCCAGACGGTAGAGATCATCACCGCTCCGGGTGCCCGGCCAAATGCCGCCTGGCTGAACTTTGTGGTGAGCTCCAAAGCCCGCGCCAAAATCCGCCAGATGTTGAAAAACCTCAAGCGCGATGATTCCGTCAGCCTGGGCCGCCGTTTGCTAAACCATGCACTCGGGGGCAGCCGCAAACTTTCGGAAGTGCCGCCAGAGAATATCCAGCATGAACTGGACCGCATGAAGCTGGCCACGCTGGACGATCTGCTGGCAGAAATCGGCCTCGGTAACGCCATGAGCGTGGTTGTCGCGAAGAACCTGCAGGGCGATCAGTCCAGCCTGGGCTCGTCGAACGGCGTGCGCAACCTGGCCATCAAAGGCGCCGATGGCGTTCTGATCACCTTTGCCAAGTGCTGCCGCCCTATCCCAGGCGACCCGATTATTGCCCATGTCAGCCCGGGCAAAGGCCTGGTGGTTCATCATGAATCCTGTCGTAATATCCGCGGCTACCAGAAAGAGCCAGAGAAATTCATGGCGGTCGAATGGGATATGGAAACCGAGCAGGAGTTCATTGCGGAAATCAAAGTGGACATGTTCAACCATCAGGGTGCGTTGGCCAACCTCACGGCGGCGATCAACGCGGCCGAATCGAATATTCAGAGCCTGAATACCGAAGAGAAAGATGGCCGGGTCTACAGCGCCTTTATCCGCCTGACTACCCGCGATCGCATCCACCTGGCAAATATTATGCGTAAGATCCGTATCATGCCGGATGTGATTAAAGTTAACCGTAACCGAAACTAGCGCCTATGAGCCCCGAACGCTATGCGCGGATTTGTGAAATGCTGGCCACCCGGCAGCCCGATCTGACGGTCTGCCTGGAACAGGTTCACAAACCGCATAACGTCTCCGCGATTATCCGTACTGCCGATGCCGTCGGCGTACATCAGGTGCATGCCGTGTGGCCTACTCCACGGATGCGTACCCTGGTCTCCTCCGCTGCGGGAAGCAATAGCTGGGTGAGCGTCAAAACCCACCCCACCATCGCCGATGCGGTCACGCATCTGAAAGGCCAAGGGATGCAGATCCTGGCAACTCACCTTTCTGCCCGCGCCGTCGATTTTCGCGAAATAGACTATACCCGCCCCACCTGCATACTGCTGGGGCAGGAAAAAACCGGCATCACCGAAGAGGCGCTAGCCCTGGCCGATCAGGACATTATCATTCCGATGATCGGTATGGTGCAGTCGCTGAATGTCTCTGTCGCTGCGGCTCTGATCCTGTATGAGGCCCAACGTCAGCGGCAAAACGCCGGTATGTATCGCCGCGATCTCAGCGCGTTAGATGAGCAGGAACAGCAACGCCTGCTGTTTGAAGGCGGCTACCCGGTGTTAGCCAACGTGGCCAAGCGCAAAAAGCTGCCGCGCCCGCAGATTGACGATCAAGGCCAAGTGGTTGCCGACGCCGAATGGTGGGCAGCCATGCAGGCAACGACGGTACGCCGATGAAAGGCCGCCTGCTGGATGCCGTCCCACTCACTACACTTTCCGGGGTTGGAGCCAGCCAGGCGGGGAAACTGGCCAAAATCGGCCTGAATACCATCCAGGATCTGCTGTTGCACCTCCCGTTACGTTACGAAGACCGCACCCGCCTCTACCCAATCAACGATCTGCTGCCAGGCATTTTTGCCACGGTGGAAGGGGAAGTGCTGCGCAGCGATATCAGCTTTGGCCGCCGCCGCATGCTCACCTGCCAGATCAGCGACGGCACCGGCATCCTGACTATGCGCTTCTTCAACTTCAACGCGGCGATGAAGAACAGCCTTGCTACTGGCCGCCACGTAACGGCCTATGGCGAAGTCAAACGCGGGACCCACGGCGCAGAGATTATCCATCCGGAATATCGTGTCCAGGGGGAAAACAGCGAGGTCGAGCTACAAGAAGCCCTGACGCCGGTGTATCCCACCACCGAAGGGATCCGCCAGGCCACGCTGCGCAAGTTGACCGATCAGGCGCTGGAGTTGCTGGATACCTGTGCGATTGCCGAGCTGCTGCCACCGGAATTAAGCGGCGGTTTGATGAGCCTGCCACAGGCGCTGCATATGCTGCACCGTCCGCCGCCGGATATCCAACTGGCTGATTTGGAACAGGGCAAGCACCCGGCACAGAAACGCCTGATCCTTGAAGAGCTGCTGGCACATAACTTAAGCATGTTGGCCGTCCGCGCCGGAGCGCAAAGCTATCGGGCATTATCGCTAACGCCTGACGATCGGCTTAAAAACCGCTTCCTGGCCCAGCTCCCCTTCTCGCCTACCGGTGCACAAACGCGGGTTGTGGCAGATATTGAAGCGGACCTGCAAAAAGGTTTCCCGATGATGCGCCTGGTGCAGGGCGACGTCGGCTCAGGTAAAACCCTGGTTGCTGCCCTGGCCGCACTACGCGTCATTGCTCACGGTAAACAGGTGGCGCTGATGGCTCCCACCGAATTGCTCGCCGAACAACACGCCAATAACTTCCGCCAGTGGTTTGAACCCTTGGGGATTGAGGTGGGTTGGTTAGCCGGCAAGCAAAAAGGCAAAGCACGCCTCGCCCAGCAGGAAGCTATTGCCAGTGGCCAGGTGTCGATGGTGGTAGGGACGCATGCCATCTTCCAGGAGCAGGTGCAGTTCAATGGCCTGGCCCTGGTGATTATCGATGAACAACACCGCTTTGGTGTGCATCAGCGGCTGGCGCTGTGGGAGAAAGGCGAAGAACAAGGGTTCCATGCTCATCAGTTGATCATGACCGCCACGCCAATCCCACGCACGCTGGCTATGACCGCCTACGCCGATCTGGACACCTCGGTAATCGATGAATTGCCGCCGGGCCGTACGCCGGTGACAACGGTGGCGATCCCCGATACGCGCCGGGCCGATATTATCAAGCGGGTGAAAAGCGCCTGTATCGAAGAAGGCCGTCAGGCGTATTGGGTCTGCACGCTGATCGAAGAGTCTGATTTGCTGGAAGCCCAAGCCGCAGAAGCAACCTGGGAAGAATTGAAGATTGCGCTGCCGGAACTGAAGGTGGCGTTGGTGCATGGTCGGATGAAATCAGCGGAGAAACAGGCGGTGATGCAGGCCTTCAAACAGGGCGAACTGCAGCTGCTGGTAGCCACCACGGTGATTGAAGTGGGGGTGGACGTGCCAAACGCCAGCCTGATGATCATCGAAAACCCGGAGCGGCTTGGCTTGGCACAGTTGCATCAGCTACGTGGCCGGGTTGGCCGTGGTGCGGTAGCCTCTCACTGCGTGCTGCTGTATAAAACCCCGCTCAGTAAAACCGCCCAAAAACGCCTGCAGGTGCTGCGCGACAGTAACGACGGCTTTGTGATTGCCCAGCAAGATTTGGAAATCCGTGGGCCGGGTGAGCTATTGGGGACGCGCCAAACCGGCAGTGCAGAGTTTAAAGTGGCCGATTTGTTGCGCGATCAGGCCATGATCCCCGAAGTTCAGCGCGTTGCGCGCCATATTCACCAGCAGTATCCACAGCATGCGCATGCCTTAATTGAGCGCTGGCTGCCGGAAACAGCTCGCTACTCCAACGCCTAATCAATTAACCCCTCTTGTCGCCAAGAGGGGTTATCATCACTTAACCGAACACCGGCAGCATCAGATACAGCTTAATCACGATGGCGTTAGCGATATCGATAAAGAACGCGCCCACCATCGGCACCACCAAAAATGCCAGATGCGAAGGGCCGAAACGATCGGTGATCGCCTGCATGTTGGCAATGGCCGTTGGCGTCGCCCCCATGCCAAAACCACAGTGCCCCGCTGCCAGCACGGCAGCATCGTAGTTTTTACCCATCACGCGGTAGGTCACGAAGATAGCATACAGTGCCATGACCAACGTCTGCACCGCCAGGATCGCCAGCATTGGCAGGGCCAGCGAAGCTAGTTCCCACAGGCGCAGGCTCATCAACGCCATCGCCAGGAACAGCGACAGGCTCACGTTACCCAGTACGGAGACCGCACGCTCAAACACCTGGTAGAAGCCCGTTGCCGACAGGGTGTTGCTGAGGATCACACCTACAAATAGCACGCAGACAAAGGTCGGCAGTTCAAAGGCGGTGCCATTCAATAACCCGGCAATAAAGTTACCGAGGCTCAGGCAGATGGCAATCATGGCGATGGTTTCTACCATCACCAGCGAGGTGATCAGGCGGCCACTTTCCGGCTTTTCAAAGCCACTCGGCTGCACACTATCATCCGGTGTGCCTTCCGGTGTTGAGGAGTGTTTCACCAGATAGCGGGCCACTGGGCCACCAATCAGGCCGCCCAGCACCAAACCAAAGGTGGCGCAAGCCATGGCCACTTCGGTGGCATTCTCAAACCCATAGCGCTCGATGAACACCTTGCTCCAGGCCGCCCCGGTGCCATGCCCACCAGAAAGCGTAATCGAGCCCGCAATCAGCCCCATCAACGGATCCAGCCCCAGCATTTTCGCCATACCGATACCGATGGCATTCTGTACCAACAGCAGACCCAGTACCACGAACAGGAACACGACCAGTGCCTTGCCCCCCGCCCGCAGGCGCGCCAGGTTGGCATTCAGGCCGATAGTGGCAAAGAAGGCCAGCATCAGTGGGTCTTTCAGCGACATATCAAAGCCGACTTCCCAGTTCACCGTTTTCTTCATAACCAAGAGCAGGACCGCCACCAGTAGACCGCCGGCAACGGGAGCAGGAATAGTATATTTTCTCAGCAGAGGAATGGAGCGCACGCATTTGCCCCCAAGCAGTAGGACCAGCGTGGCGGCAACTAAAGTGCCGTAAGTATCGAGATGAAACATCTAGCTACTCCGTGTAGTAATTAAATCCAATAAATTAATAAGTTATAAAATTTACTCAGTTTTTTAACTTGATGAAGGGTGGATTAAAAGTAAAAACGGCTAATAACACAAGAAAAAATGAACGAAAATGCGACATTAATGGGTTCAGCATCGTGAAAAATATTAATGCGCAACCGTTTGCTTTTGTGAAGCAGATCATTAAAATGCGTTCTTTGCCGCCTTTGGGAATGCCACACCATGTCCAGCCAAACCGCCGAGCTTGATGCCGCGCAAAAAGCATCAGCCCCCGTTTCACACAATAGTGAACTGATTTACCGCCTGGAAGATCGCCCGCCGTTGCCGCAAACGCTGTTTGCCGCCAGTCAGCATCTGCTGGCGATGTTTGTTGCCGTGATCACCCCGGCCCTGTTGATCTGCCAGGCGCTTGGCCTGCCTGCGCAGGATACGCAACACATCATCAGTATGTCGCTGTTCGCCTCCGGTTTGGCCTCCATCCTGCAAATCAAAACATGGGGCCCGGTGGGGTCTGGCCTGCTGTCTATTCAGGGCACCAGTTTTAACTTTGTCTCACCGCTGATTATGGGCGGGCTGGCGCTGAAAAACGGCGGCGCAGACGTGCCCACCATGATGGCTGCGCTGTTTGGCACCTTGATGGTCGCCTCTTGTACCGAAATCCTGCTGTCACGCGTGCTGCATCTGGCACGCCGTATCATTACCCCGCTGGTCTCCGGCATTGTGGTGATGATTATCGGCCTGTCGCTGATCCAGGTCGGGCTGACCTCCATCGGTGGCGGCTATGCGGCGATGGGCGATCACACCTTCGGCGCGCCCAAGAATCTGCTGTTGGCAGGCGCAGTGCTGGTGGTGATTATTCTGCTTAACCGCCAACGTAACCCTTACCTGCGCGTCGCTTCGTTGGTGATCGCCATGGCCATAGGTTATCTGCTGGCCTGGGCCATGGGCATGCTGCCGGAAACCGAACCGGCCACCCAGACAACCTTGATCACCGTCCCTACCCCGCTGTATTACGGCCTGGGCTTTGACTGGAACCTGTTGCTGCCGCTAATGCTAATCTTTATGGTCACATCGCTGGAAACCATCGGTGATATCACCGCTACCTCCGACGTTTCTGAACAGCCGGTCAGTGGCCCACTATATATGAAGCGCCTGAAAGGCGGCGTGCTGGCCAACGGCCTAAACTCGATGTTGTCGGCAGTGTTCAACACTTTCCCGAACTCCTGCTTTGGTCAGAACAACGGAGTGATCCAGCTAACAGGCGTTGCCAGCCGCTATGTCGGTTTTGTGGTGGCACTGATGCTGATCCTGCTGGGGCTGTTCCCGGCCGTTGCCGGTTTTGTGCAACACATTCCTGAGCCGGTGCTGGGCGGCGCGACCATCGTGATGTTCGGGACCATTGCAGCCTCCGGCGTGCGTATCGTTTCCCGCGAGAAGTTAAACCGCCGCGCCATCATGATTATGGCGCTGTCGCTGGCCGTCGGTATGGGGGTTTCCCAACAGCCGCTGATCTTGCAGTTTGCACCGGACTGGCTGAAAACCCTGCTTTCTTCCGGTATCGCCGCCGGTGGTATCACCGCCATTGTGCTGAACCTGCTGTTCCCACCAGAAGAAAAATAAGCGCTTCCCGCAGCAAACCAACGGCCATTGGCAAACCGCTACTGGCCGTTTTTTTATTGTCTTTCAGGCCATTGCCCTTGAGCTGGAAGGCTAATTGCGGCATAAACAGGGTATCTTTTCTGTCCGCTACGGATCCACACGATGAAATTTATCGGAAAACTATTGATCACGTTGCTGCTGCTGATAGTGCTGGCCATTGTGCTGCTCTACGTGGTGGGGCAAACCCGCTGGGCCGCAGGCTGGTTGAGTCACTGGATCAGCGATCGTGGTGATTACCAGTTGTCGGTAGGAAAAATAACGCATTCGTGGAGCAAACCAGGGCAACTCAGCCTGGAGGGCGTAACCCTCGCCCGTGCCAACCAACCGCAGCTCTTGGCGGCCAAGCAGGTCGATATGGCTTTCAGCCTGCGGCAAATTACCGAGCCACGCTATTTCGATAGCATCACGCTGCGCGACGGCACCTTAAACGTTCAGCCTTTGCAGGGCGCCCCCCTGCCAATACAGGCCGATGTATTGCAACTGAGTAATATGGCGCTGCAATCCAACGATGAGAGCTGGCAGCTTAACGCGCAGAAGGTCAACGCCGGGATCAACCCGTGGCAGCCTACGGCAGGCCATTTGCTCGGGGATAACAATCAGTTCCAGTTCAGCGCCGGTTCGATGGTGGTCAACGGTATTCCGGCCTCGCAGGTGTTGATCCAGGGCGAAATCAAACAAAATCAGCTGGTATTGAGCGACTTTGGTGCCGATCTGGCACAAGGCGATCTGACCGGGGTAGCCAGCCGAGCTGCCGATGGCAGTTGGTTGGTTGAACGGTTGCGGCTGAGCAACGTCCGCCTGCAAGTGCCAATGACGCTAGAGCAGTTCTGGGGGCGCTTCATGGCATTGCCACCCATTACGTTGAAACGCTTCGATCTGATTAACGCCCGCCTGGAAGGTAACGCTTGGGCGGCGAACGATCTCGATCTGTCGATGCAAAATATCACCTTCCAACAGGGGGATTGGAGCAGTCAGGATGGCGCGATCAACTTCACCGCCGACGACCTGATCAATGGCAACTTCCATCTGATCGATCCGATTATGGATATGCAACTCTCGCCAGCCGGGATTGCCATTGGCCAGTTCAGCACCCGCTGGGAAGGTGGATTGCTGCGTACCACTGGCAACTGGCTGCGCGCCAATAAGCGCCTGCAACTCGACGAGGTGGCAGTTTCTGCGCTGGAGTACACCTTGCCCAGCAACTGGCGTGAACTCTGGTTACAGCCGTTGCCAAGCTGGCTGGCGGAGGTGTACGTCGCCAAGATGAACACCAATCGTAACCTGATCATTGATATCAACCCGGATTTCCCCTTCCAGCTCACCTCGCTGGATGGTAACGGCAGCAATCTGCTGTTGGCCAGTGACCATCGGTGGGGGATTTGGTCCGGCTCGCTGAAACTCAACGCCGGTGGTGCCACCTTTAACAAGATCGACGTGCGCCGCCCTTCGCTGGCGTTGGATGCGGATGCACAGCAGATCAACGTTACCGAGCTGAGCGCCTTTATGCCCGATGGCCTGTTGGATGCCAAGGCCAACGTCAGCCAACTGCCTGGTAAGCCGTTCACCCTGTCCCTTAACGGGCGCTCGGTACCAGTGAATACCTTGCAACAATGGGGTTGGCAGCATGTGCCGCTGGAGGGTGATGGTAATCTGCAGTTGCAGCTGAAGGGATTACTCAACAGTGATGGGCCGTTTAAGGCGTCTTTGCGGGGCCAGTTGCAGGCTACCAGCAAGGATGGGCAGACTCTGGAGCAGCAGGTGCCGTGAACTGATGTTGAATACCGCTGCTTCTGGAGTGATCTGGTGGCAGCGGCAAGAGATTGGGTATTTAGGGAGCGCTGCTAATAACTGATTGATACTGAAGGACTAATAGAAGCTAAAATATCTATAACTTCGTCTACAGTTGAAAGCATATAGTGAACAACACCATCGTGTGCATTACCGCTTTGTTCATTAAACCACTCTAAATATTTAGAATTTTCTACAATATAAAGCCCTGTAAGCATATCCCTTTTCTGCTCTTGCTGCATTTTTAATAGGTCACCTTCATCAATCACTCGGAAAGAATAAATCCAATCGAAGGACACCTTAATTTTACTGCCTTCTTCGTTATGCACAGAAGAGAAAATCAGTTCAAGGGAGCCAGAGGAATATCGAAAATCCTCTAGCTGACTATTCAGTAGAGAACCGTCAACAAAGCTAAATTTAACCAATTTTTCAGTCATATATGATTACTCAGCATATCCAAGATTGGAATTTCCAAAGCGTAAAAATAAATCCTATCTAGTTGACCGGACTCTATCAATTATGGTCACAGATTCTTATATCTGTTCAGGTAGATACTCATATTTTTCAACTATCTTTATCAACCTAATAAGCTCTGACCTGCTCCCAGTTGTATAGCGATTCTATAAGGATCACCAATAATCTTTTAACCTTCCATCCATCTTGCTTGCGTAACCGGGAACCATCACAACTTTCAGATTAAATCCTCACCATTTAAAAGTACAATAACATTGTCCGCCCCAAAAGATTCCCTAATCATATCAGCCATTTCATCTGTTGATATCTCAAGGGACTTGTTATTTACTGATATATAACAGTAAGATACCGGATCTAATCCGAACTCATTAGATACCTCTTTTTGGATTGGATGTGGTATAGCCGCAGTAGATAAATAATAGTGAGCGGGAAACACATCCGGATATCGCTTTGCAAATTCGTTCAACTTATGCTGTAACTCAGCAAAAGTAAGCTTAGTAAAACATGTTAATCCTATAGACATACCACCCTCTCTTACCTCTGATAGAATTTATACCCGAATCCAGCGAAGGACGGGTGATCACCACTGTATCTATTGCGATCCAGTTGCGGCGGCGGGAGTACCGCACCTGCGCCACCGCACTAGCTCGGCTCCCGACGAGTCCGCCGGATGGGTTGAGGCATGAACCACCTGCAATACCCGACTCGACAGCTGCGTGCTCTCCACACCACCATACTTGTGATTTAGTGACAGGGCTAGAATCCCAGCTTTTGAGGGCTGGGGTTTTAATTACTCATTATTCAGGCTGATAACGCTTATCCTGAATAATGTAAGGTTCTGCAACATCTTCCCACACCACTTCTGCCATCTTTTGCCATTCGGTTGGGTTTTGTTGCTTCACAAGATAGTCCCTGATTAGCTTAACAGCATGGTTAAAATCTGCCTTATCTAACTCAACAAATGAATAAAACTTTAGATACTCACCTTCTTCATACTTAATTATTTCATGCAACTTGGGGGTGTCTGGTAAAAAAACAGCATCCAGCAGATCGCCAAAGGCATCCCAATAACTGCTATGAATAAATGCAGAGGTCAATCTATCTTCCGGTTTTTCGATAGTTTCATCTCTACGAAAGAAAATACTTGCCCCCATGTCATTACCTCATAATGATAATTTTATCTTGCTGTACTTTAGGCAGTGTTTTTATATAATTCATAAAATATTTTGGTTAGCAGGCGTTAGCACTCTAAAATCAACAGGAACAAAATCAGCTTTTTGCAAATGATCCTGAATGACTTTTTGCCCATTCCCATAAACCATGTTTTTTTCATAGAATTTGTTTAATCCGTCTATTTCTTTCTGTGACAGTCTATCTGTCGTATACATGGCATCGACGGTTTTACCTTTATTGGGGCCTGACGTAATCACAAAGTCAGGCGATGTTCCTAATTTTTCTCCCGGCGGTGGGGCATAACGTTCCATTGTGCCAATTGCTGACTCTAGTTGCGCAGCAGCAGCTTCTGCCGGTTTTAATTTATCGTTTCCACCAAGGTCCGGCGTATTTAAGCGGTCATGACCTTGCAGAGGGGTCGAACTGATTTTTACTTCATGAATTCCATCACTATTTTTTGAAGTACAGAGACTTTTCCTGAACCAGGAATACCATCCGGTAGTTTCTTGCTTGGCAGGATAATGCCCGCCAGTTAGACCCCCGGTCAGTTGGCCGGGGGGATTGTATATAAGATTATTGGCCAAAGTTTTTCCATGCTAGAGCATGTTTTTTTGACTCGACATGCAGATAAGCTTCGATTTCTTTCCAAACTGACTCATTTTCATCAGATGCTGTAACTAACGATTCAACAAGTCCAGTTGCAACCGCTGTTGCTAACTCATCATTATCAGACCTCATACCTGTTTCAATGTGCTGGAACAGGGCTGATTTCTCCGAGTGATTTAATGAAGCCAACTGGTTTACCAATGCTTTACCCACTAGAGAAAACAATAAGATCGTCGATGGAGGTTCTGGCAACCAATACTCAACACATCTATTTACTTCATTCTTTATATACTCTGACGCTTGAGTAAAAAAACTCAAGTAATCATCAATATAATTATCCATCATTACTTACCCTTAAGAGCATTTTGCATGTCTTTCAGAACGTTTTCCGCCGCCGCTCTATCACTCGAAGAAGCTTAAGGATTCTTATTTAACCAATCCTGAATCGCTTTAGAATATGTTTGGGCGCCCCCTGCCAGCGACTTTTTCGCCAGTAGCTAACTCGTAACGAACTGCATCAGCCCGCTCTTTTTCTTCTCATCCAACCGGTAGCTGGACTGTTCTTCCGTCGCAGCCACGATCTCGACGTTGTTACCTGCTTGCAGGTTAACTTTACCGTCACCCACAACCGAAGATCCCTTCACCGTCAGATCGTTACCCGCAGACAGCGACACATTATCGCCGCTCAGCAGCGTGCCTTTTTCCTGCGTGGCGTAATCTTCCCGCACCGTGTGGGTGGTGGTCTTTGACAGGAACCCTTTCTTGGTTTTGGTTTCTTCGAAGAAGGAGTAGTCACTTTCGGTGGCGCTGTTGAGCGTCAGATCGCGTCCGGCGTCTATCAAACACTACATATGGCTATCGTTATCAGGGTTCAGAAGTTAACAGAGATCGAATAGATGGAAGTGGTTGTTAGAACCATGAGGTGAGGAAGATAAAAGACAAGCTACCGCCCTACCTTGGCATCCTTGCCTGCTCATTAGTCATAGTACCAACAAGATCCCTTGCTGCCATTAGCTGTTTAATTCATTGACGTTTACTCCCGGCCAGAGGATCGAAACGATCACCGAGCCGGGTCAGTAGATCATCCGCGTCGTTACGCAGTAACAGTGGGGTTCATCATGGCCAAGACCAACGCACAACGTCAGGCCGAGTAACGCACACGCCGTCGCCACGACGGGGTGAACACGCGCCAGATGCTGGAACAGCTGATCACAGGCCCCCATGATGCCCTGTGCAAGAACCTCGAGGGCGACGATTTCCGACGCTATATCGATATGGAGGCAGCATGAACATTACCTTCACACCCCAACCGATCCCGGAACTGGCTATCGACGGTGGCACACTGGCAGGTCTGGGTTTTACTCCCGGCCCCCCCCACTTGCAGCTCACACTGCGACCCGATGGGCTGTGGATCACCCCAGTCACCGATGCGGCCACCAGGAACACATTGTGTGAAGCCAGCCAGCAGCGGCAAGATTTGGGAGCGGATTGGGTACGGCAGAACGGCGAGCTGATCATCGGCGGCGATTGGTTGACCGCGTCCGGGATCACCGATGCGGAACAGCTGGAGATCACCGCCGCACCCGGTGTGATCCGGTTACAGCGTCGGGAAAATGAGGTATTCAAGGCTTAAAAGCAAAGATCCCGGCCAGTTGGCCGGGATTCCTACCTTAACTTTGTTTTTGATAACGTTCATCTTGCTGAATAAGGGGCTCTATTACCTCTTCCCATACTCGCTTCTGGAAGAGTTGGCCTTGGGTTGGCTCTATTCGGCTGTTAATACACTCCCGAATAGCTTTTACAACCACATTGAACTCCTCTTTTTCCAACTCAGCTAACGTTATTTGATCTAATGGTAAATACAACATTATCTTTTCATGCATGCCTGGATAACGTTCCTGCAAAGCATCGTCAAACAATACTTCTAAAGCATTAGACCATGTTCGATTAAGGCCTATGGTAAGACCTTTCCCTTGATAGCTGTCATTATATGGTGGCTTATATCCCACGTTAACGAAAGAACCCATAATCACCTCATAATGATAATTTTACTTTGTTGATTTTTAGGTAAAGTTTTTATGTAGTCCATAAAAACCTTCTGGTTTGATGGCGTTAACACTGTAAAATCAACAGGAACTATGTCTGCTTTTTCCAGATGATCAAGAATTTGTTTCTGGCCTCCTGGAATGTCTCCCGTCTTTAAGGGGGTAGTCATATTTTTTTCAAAAAATTTGTTAATCCCATCAATCTCTTTCTGAGACAAATTCTTTGTCGTATACATAAAGTCAACCGTTTTCCCAGCATTAGGCCCGGTGCTAATAATAAAATCAGCTGTTTTTCCACCTGTATCAGGCGCTCTTTCCAACGGCCCAAGAACACCTTCCAACCTTGCAGCAGCCGCAGCTTCTGCTGGGTTATACTTCCCGTTACCATTTACATCTGGCGTGTTTAAGCGGTCATGGCCTTCCAGAGGAGTCGAGCTAACTTTTACCTCCGTTATTCCATCACTATTTTTTTGAAGGACTGGGATTTTTCCTGTACCAGCAACGCCATCAGGTAATTTCTTGCCTGGCAGGAACAGCCCCGCCAGCATTCCACCTGTGGCTTCCAACGCAAGCTGGTTACCTTGCGCGGCTTCTTTCACCTGCCCGGCAACAGCTTCCCAGGTTTCACTCTTCATCAGAGCTTTCAGTGTATCTGCCGCAGCCTGATTTTTACCCTCCAGATCACTTAACGCTTTGGTACAGTAACTATCACCCATAGCGCAGGAAGTAAGCGCCATTGCTGCATCAGCACCGTAATCCGCCCCACCTAATACCGCATCACCGGTATCCGCCGCCGCACCGATAATGCTGTTAACGATAGCGGAGAGTGTGCCTTCGCCCAGTTTATCCCTGACCTGATCCTTCATATTTCCGGCGATCTGCTTAACAGATTCACGGGATTTATCACCGCTCAGCGAGTTATTCTCCACCGCATTCTTACCGGCCTGAGCACCCGCCAGAGCATTCGCAGTGCTATCCCCCGTCACTCCACCTGCTAAACCTGCTGCCAGCGTCGATAGCGCACTGAGACTCTGCTTCTGCTCCTCACTCAGTTTAGCAATTTTTTCCGGCGTGTCTGCACCATATAATTTCTCTGCCAGATAACGCGCGGCCAATTCACCACCAGCGGCCCCCGCAGCACCCGCGGCTGCCGAGTTGCCACTCACTTGTGCCGCTATCGCCCCCCACACCGCATGGGCAAGCGCGTTGGCCGTTTCATTCGTACCGGTATACTTCTTGATTTGCTCGGCCGCGTACGGACTCAAACCACCAGCAAGAGCCTGGGAGATATTTCCCCCTGCCAACCCCTGCAACGCAGCCGTCACCGCCTGCGCCGCTTTCTGCAAGTCACTGCCCGTACCATACTGCTTCATGGCCTCTTTATACGCAGTGGTGTCTTTCAGGATGCTGACGTACTGATCAATCTCTTCCTGCTTGGCATTTTTTCCCGGTTCCGGCGGCAGTTTGCCATCTTTCGCCAGATCGGCTTTCGCCGCATTCAGCCCGTTTATCTCACCCTGCGTACGGATGATATCCGCTGCCTGCCCGCCGATCTCGCCAATCAGCTGCGCCTGTTTCAACCGGTTCTGCTCTTTCTCCTTGTCGAAGATCGGCGCAATGCTGCCGTTGGCATTCTCCGTATCCCGGCTCAGGTCGGCGACATTTTGTTGCTGGTTGTCCTTGTCACGAACA
>NZ_JAELTL010000079.1:0-20255 GCF_016428815.1 Serratia sp. ASV30
CCCCCCCCCCCCCCCCCCCCCCCCCCCCCCCCCCCCCCCCCCCCCCCCCCCCCATTTTAGATGTGTATAAGAGACAGGCCATGGCCCCAACGGCGCTGACGTATTGCAGCAGCTTCATATCCGGGGTGCTGTTGCTGAACGCATAGTTACCGATGATGGCTGCGGTAGGTTCGCCGCCAAACTGGCCATAACCGGATGAATACACGTGCTTGTAGAAACCAGACTGGATAATTTCCGGCGAGAACTCAAAATCTTCCAGCAGCTCTTCTTTCGTCGCGTGCATGATGTTGATTTTGATGTTTTCACGGAAATCGGTGCGATCCACCAACAGCTTCAGTGAACGCCAGGAGGATTCGATTTCGCGGAATTCTTTGGCATGCAGAATTTCGTCCATCTGGGCACTGAGCTTTTTATCCAGCTCAATGATCATTCTGTCGACCAACAGCTTGTTGATCGGTTCTTCGTTGGTGCCGGTGTCCAGAATGCTGCTGATAAATGCAGCCACGCCCTGTTTGGCGACGTCATAGCCATCATTGCCCGGCATCATGCGGGTCTGAGACATGATTTCGTCTAGCAGGAAAGTGGTACTGGTAGGTTCGGCAGCTAAAACCGCATTTTCTTCATGTAAAGACATACGTAAAATTCCCTCTTTCCGTCTCAATTATTTCTGATTAAGAATGTCCAGTTCCTTTAGCAACTGCTCACGCATTTCTTCATTGCCTAGGAGATCTTGCAGACGAGAACGGAAGGCAGGAATGTTGCCCAGAGGCCCTTTCAGGGCGACCAGCGCTTCCCGCAGTTCCAGAATTTTTTTCAATTCAGGGACGTTTTTCGCCACGTTATCCGGTGAGAAATCGTCGAGGGAATTGATCGCCAATGTTACCGGCATCTCTTCTTTCCCTTCGCCTTCCAGGTGATTGGGTACAGTGAACGAAAGGTTGATATTGGCTTCGTTCATCACCGCGTTGAAGTTGTTCTTGCTGACGGAAACGACCTGACGTTCTTCAATCGGAGTATCTTCACGAACCCCCTTGAGATCGCCAACAACCATCAGGTTCAGTGGCAGTTCGATTTCAGTGGTTTGATCGCCCGTGTTAGGAACATACTTAATGTTGATCCTTTCCTTGGGGGCAACACTGCTTTGATTATTCTTACTCATCACTCGTCCTTTTAGTCACAATAAGGGAATACCAGCTAATGTTTGTTGAATGAGCACCGGAAAATGACATTCAGATATCATCCATGCTAATAGAGTCATCGCCATCTATTCAGATAGTAAATCTATCACCGTAAACCTAAATACCTTCCTCCTATGCCGTGCCGAAGTCTGCGAATAATCTGGTTTTACGCGCAAAGTTGGGAATCCTCCTATATTTCACGAGACTCTGAGAATTATCCCAAATAATGACAAAACCCCGAACACGGGATTGCTGCACACGGCAAAAACTGGACATTTCCTGCATTAGCATAGCTTCACTGAATGTATCGTCCCCGATCTGACCGGTAAAAGTCCATAAATTTTTCTTTACTAAGCTTCCTAATAATTTATCTCCTGGCAAGAGCAACTTTCGGCTTATGATCATAAAAAATAATTTTATAAAAATTAATTATCACAATAAAAACATATAGTTATGAAATAATGTAATTTTAATAATTATGTTTAACCCACAAATCATAACCTACATCAATATTTAATCCAGCATAAAACACCAATAATACAAATATTATAATCATTTATACCATTAAGGATACCAATAAACCTTGCAAATTTGTGAGTGGCTTGGCACTAGGGAAAGACCCGATTATAGTGAGGGCCGAAGTGAGAAGTGGGGCAAGTCACATTCGAGGTCGATTATTATCGGCGAGGGGTGTGACTAGCATTGAGTTATTACTAAGCTTATCTAACAAGGATCTTTAAGATGCCAACTCCAGCTTATATCTCTATCACAGGGAAAACCCAGGGTAATATTACCGCCAGCGCATTTACCGCTGAATCTGTCGGTAACATCTTTGTTCAAGGCCACGAAGACCAGATGCTGGTTCAGGAATTTGAACATATCGTTACCGTACCAACCGATCCGCAGTCTGGCCAGCCGTCAGGGCAGCGTGCACATAAGCCATTCCGCTTCACCGTGGCTTATAACAAAGCTGTTCCATTGCTGTATAACGCATTGGCCTCTGGCGAAATGCTGCCAACGGTTGAATTGAAATGGTACCGCACCTCGATCGAAGGTAAACAAGAGCACTTCTTTACCACCAAACTGGAAGATGCCACCATCATCGATATCGACTGCAAAATGCCACACTGCCAGGATCCAACCAAGGCTGAGTTCACTCAGTTGGTTCGCGTTTCACTGGCATACCGTAAAATCACTTGGGAACACACCACTGCCGGGACTTCGGGTTCTGACGACTGGCGTGCCCCAATCGAAGCCTAAGGCCAGCCTTAGCTTCGCCCAAGCAGCCAATCGAGAGATTGGCTGTTTTTATTTCCGCCTACCACCAAGCTCAATGGCCAGCGGCTAGCCGCCAATCAGCTTGCCTCTGACAATGACTTTACCCGGTTTAATATCGTGATCGACGGCCCGACGGATAGCCAAACCTAACGCCTGCCAGGCGATTTCATGCAGATCGTGGGAAATACAGGGGAAATTAAACCCGTAAATCGCCGCATTGGAAACTTCATCAATACCAAACAGCGAGACATCTTTCATCAGCGCCAAACGATGATCGACACAGGATTTGATGATGCCTAGCGAGATCTGGTTATTGCAGCCGACAAAATAGTCTGGCGGCGGCTGGCGATCGAGATACTCGTTAGTCACGCGCAGGGCGGCATCCATATAGAAATCCGCATGAATAATCTCCAGGCTCGCCACCTTGCCTTGCAGCGCAGCAATCAGCCCGGTAACCCGCTCTTTGGCCACGTTGGAATCCTCTGGCCCGGAAACTACCACCACCTTTTGGCTGTTCTGCTCCAGCAGATAACGCCCCGCCTGTAAACCACAGTCCAGATTGTCGATATACACACCGCTGCAAAACGCCCCATCCAGTTCCCGATCGACCAGCACCACCGGGATGCCGAGTCTTTCCAGGTTTTTCAGGTAGCCGGGCGTGTAGTTTCGGTCCGATGAAATCACCGATAAAATGATGGCGTCCACGTTGTAGCCAATCAGTTTATCGATAATGCGGTTTTCATTCTCCTGCGACTCATAAGAGTCAAACACCAGCGTATCGTAGCCCGCTTTCTGCGCCTCCAGCGTCATCAGCCGGGTGAGTGCGCCAAAAAACGGGTTGGCCATATCAGGGTTGACGATGCCGATCGTTTTGCTTGCTTTAGCCCGCAGATTGCGTGCGGCCGTGTTCATCACATACCCCAGACTCTCCGCCGTCTTGAGGATGCGATCGAGCGTATCGGGGTGGACTTTATCCGGCTGGGAGAAGGCGCGGGATACGGTAATTTTGCTGACATTTGCAAGCGCTGCGACGCTCTCTAGCGTCGCTTTCAGTGGTCGATCGGCCGCCAAGTGTGACTCCTGGTTGGAACATATCATTTTGTATCATGACAAGGTGATCAAGGATTATCACCTCTTATGTAAATACTCTCATCACCGCAGCATCAACCGACGCGCCGGACGTTGGGATCGGTAAAAACATCCAGATCATCACGGCTTTGCGACGAGAACTCAGAAACCACCGCGCCAAGCTTGCCTGCCTGGAACCAGTGTCTGGTATTAGGCTTGATTGTATATTGTTCTCCCGCGCGCAACAAAATATAACGCTGGCAGGTATACCACTGTTCGAACCCGGCTGGAGGTTGACAGGCTGGGGTCCCCCGCTCGGTGTTCAAGGTCAGGGCATCATCATCCACAAACAGATAGACCTCCCCCCAGCGGCAGCGGAACGTTTCCTGTTTGCCCGGCGTATCATCAAACGGCGGATGGAGATGCTCCGGACAGGTCTGGTGTGGAAACAACACCAGCTCCTTGGCGCAGTAGCGCGGGGTGTTAATGTAAGTGAGTAGCTGTAACCCCGAGCGCGGGTAATCGGCCAGGCCGAAATCCGTCAGCTCGATCTCCTGTTTTTCCACGTCGGTCAACCGTATGCCACAGCCTGCAAGCAAGGTTTGGGTTCTTTCTAACGCATCGATAGGTCGCTGCATGATGTCCTCGTTAACGTTAATGATATCGATACCATCATAATTAACATCACATGCCAATAAATGTGATCTTAACGACTATTTCACCTCATTAAACCAACAAATTTTAACACAAAAGCAAAAAACACAACCAACATCACACATTTTTAGCCCGCTCGCGCTTACTATCCTGATCATTGAAATGATATCGATACCATAAAAATGATACGAAAGGATGATAACCATGCAAGCATTAGTGCTAGAAAAACCCGGTAAAATCAGCATCCAGGATTGTCAGTTTGATGAAGTCCTTGGCGAAAACGATGTACAGGTCAAGATCCATTCCGTCGGTATTTGCGGCAGCGATGTGCATTACTATCAGCATGGCCGCATTGGACCGTTCGTGGTTAACGCCCCGATGGTGCTAGGCCATGAAGCTGCCGGCGTCGTCATGGCGGTTGGCAAAAACGTTCGCCACCTGCAGGTTGGCGATCGGGTTTGCATGGAGCCTGGCATTCCCGATCTGCAATCACAGCAATCCCGTGCAGGGATCTACAACCTGGATCCAGCCGTTCGCTTCTGGGCCACGCCGCCGATCCACGGCTGCCTGAGAGAGAGCGTCATCCACCCTGCCGCCTTCACCTTTAAACTGCCGGATAACGTCAGCTTTGCCGAGGGTGCCATGGTTGAACCCTTGGCTATCGGTATGCACGCCGCCACCAAGGCCGCGATCAAGCCGGGTGATATCGCGCTGGTGATTGGCGCTGGCCCCATCGGCGTGGTGACCGCCCTGGCGGCGTTGGCCGGTGGCTGCTCAGATGTGATTATCTGCGATCTGTTTGAAGAGAAACTGCAGGTGGCCGCCAATTATGAGGGGCTGCACGCGGTCAATATCAAAACCGGCAACCTGGCGCAAAAGGTCGCCGAGTTGACCAGCGGCAACGGCGTCGACATCGTGTTCGAATGCAGCGGGGCCAAACCGGCCATCGGCGGCGTCAGCGAGCATATTGCTCCCGGTGGCACCGCTGTGCTGGTCGGCATGCCGATCGATGCTGCCCCCATGGACATCGTGGCCGCCCAGGCCAAAGAGGTCACCTTCAAGACCATTTTCCGTTACGCCAATATGTATCCACGCACCCTGCGCCTGCTCAGCTCCGGCAAGTTGCGGGTCCAGCCGCTGATCTCGCAAAGCTTCAAGTTCAAAGACAGCGTGGCCGCCTTTGAACGCGCGGCGGCGGGTCATCCAACCGACATCAAAATCATGTTGGAAATGGAGTAACCCATGGCGCTCTATGCAGGCATCGACTGTGGTACACAAGGCACCAAGGTGGTGATTGTCGATGGCACATCCGGCACCATCGTGGGCGAAGGCAGCGCGCCGCATGAGATGATCAGCGACTCTTCCGGCCGCCGGGAACAGTTGACCGAGTGGTGGATTGAGGCATTGTTGCTGGCGTTTCGTCAGGCGATCGACAGCGCCAGCATTGACCCAGCGGCCATTGTCGCCCTGTCGGTTTCCGGGCAGCAGCACGGTTTCGTTGCTTTGGATGAACAAGGCGACGTGCTACACGCGGTGAAACTATGGTGCGACACCTCCACCCAGCGGGAAAACGACGTTCTGCTGGCGGGCCTGGGTGGCATCAAAGGTTCCTTGCAGACGCTGGGGCTGATGGTAGCGGCGGGCTATACCGCGTCCAAGATCCTGTGGTTCAAGCAACAACATCCACAGCTGTGGGCACGGTTGAAAACGGTACTGTTACCGCATGACTATCTTAACTTCTGGCTGACCGGAGAGCGGGTCGCGGAATTTGGCGATGCCTCCGGCAGCGGGCTGTTTGACATTCGTCAGCGCTGCTGGGATCGCGATGCCGTAGCGCTGATCGACGATAGTGGCCTGCTGTGGAACGCCCTGCCTCGCCTGATCAACGCCGAGGAAAGCGTTGGCTACTTGCGCCCGGAAGTCGCAACCCTGCTGGGGCTGCAGCCCAATGTCCGGGTGGCCAGCGGCGGCGGCGACAACATGATGGCGGCAATCGGCACCGGTAACATTCGCCCCGGTATCGTGACCATGAGTCTCGGCACCTCCGGGACGCTGTTTGCCTATGCCGATCGGCCGGTGGTCAGCCATTCTGAAGCGATTGCCGGTTTCTGCTCCAGCAGCAACGGCTGGCTGCCGCTGATTTGCACCATGAACGTCACCTCTGCCAGCACCTCGGTACAGCGCCTGTTACAGCAGGACGTGGCCGGATTCAATCAGGCCCTTGCCGCCACCGAGCCTGGAGCGGCGGGTGTGATGATGCTGCCATTCTTCAACGGCGAGCGCGTTCCACCACTGCCCGCAGCCAAGGCCAGCCTGCATAACCTGGACAGTGACAACTTTACCGGAGCCAACCTGTGCCGGGCCGTAGTAGAAAGCGCTACCTATGGCCTGCGTTACGGCCTCGACCTGTTCCAGCAGCAAGGTATTTCCACCAGCGAAATTCGCCTCACCGGCGGTGGCGCTCGCAGCGCCTGCTGGCGGCAGATCGTTGCCGACGTGATGAACTGCCCGGTGGTGTGTCTGGCAGAAAAGGAAACCGCTGCGTTGGGTGCCGCCATTCAAGCTATGTGGTGTGACAACCTTGTGGCCCAACCCGAGTTGTTAGCCTCAGAAGAGTTAACCAGGCTATGCCAGCGTTTTGTCCGGCTGGATGAAGAGACCCGCGTGATGCCGGATCCGCAGCGCCAGCGGCAATATGCCGATCTGTATGCCGGTTACCTGAACCTACTGCAAAAAGAGTATCCCGAGGTGAAGCTATGACACGCGATCCCCAGACCCAAGCCCTGGCCTACTTGCTGGAAGTCACCGGCGTGAGGAAGTCGTTTGGCTCCGTCGTCGCACTGAAAAACGCCGAATTCTGCCTGCGCAAAGGGTCGATCCACGCGCTGTGCGGTGGCAACGGTGCCGGGAAATCCACCTTTCTCAGCATCCTGATGGGCTTTATCCAGCCCGACAGCGGCGATATTTTCGTCAATGGCCAACGCTGTGAGTTTGCTCATCCAAAAGAGGCGCTGGCGGCTGGCATCGCTATCGTGCAACAAGAGCTGAGCGCCATCCCCGATCTGACGGTGGCCGAAAACATCTGGTTGGGGCGCGAACCCCGCCGCCTGGGGTTTGTGGATTTCAAAACCATGAACCAGCAGACCGCTGCGCTGTTACAGGACCTGCATTTTTCCCTGTCGCCGACGGAAAAAATGCGCAACCTCAGCGTGGCGGAACAGCAACTGGTGGAGATCGCCAAGGCCCTCTCCCACTCAGATGCCGACATCATCATCATGGATGAACCCACGTCGGCCATCGGCGAGGAGGACGTGCAGAAAATCTTCCAGGCGATCACCCGTTTGGCCGCCAAGGGCAAAGGCATCATTTATGTCTCGCACCGTCTGTCCGAGATCTTCCAGATTGCCGACAGCTACACCATTTTCCGCGACGGCAGCTATATCCATGAAGGGTTATTGCAAGATATCACCCGCGAGCAACTGATCGAGCACATCATTGGCGGCGAGTTCGAAAGCGAGTTTGCCAAGTTCAATCAGCCCGGCAATGAAGTGATGATGGAGGTGCAGCACCTGTGCTGGGGCAACAAGATCCGCGACATCAGCCTGACGTTAAAACGCGGCGAGATCCTGGGGATTTACGGGCTGGTAGGGTCCGGGCGCAGTGAGTTCCTCGATCTGATCTTTGGCATTCAGCACGCGGACAGCGGCACTATCCAGATCGGCGATCGTCAGCTCGCCAAACATTCACCACAAGAATCAATCAACAGCGGCCTGGCCTACGTGACGGAAGACCGCAAGGATACCGGCCTGGTGCTGTGCCGCTCGGTTAAAGAAAATATCAACGTGGCTTCGCTGGGTGCCATCAGCCAACTGGGCATGATTAACCCAGGCCAGGAACAGCAGCGTGCCAACGATATGATCCAGCGCTTCAACATCAAAACCCCCGATGCCGACCACATCGTCGGCAACCTGAGCGGCGGCAACCAGCAGAAGGTGGTATTGGGGCGTTGGGCCTTGCTCGATCCGCAAATCATGCTGCTCGATGAGCCGACGCGCGGCATTGACGTGGGGGCCAAAAAAGAGATCTACCGCTTTATGTCCGAATTCGCGCTGAAGGATAAAGCGATCATCATGGTGTCTTCCGAGCTGTCAGAAATTATCGGTATGAGCGACCGCATTCTGGTGTTTCGTAACGGCATGCTCGCCGGTGAATTATCGACTAAAAACGCCACGCAGGCGGAACTAATGAAACTGGCCGTATAGCCAGGCAATCAACTCATTATTTTAAAGAGAACTTACTATGAATGGCACCCACTCATTAACGCCCGGGTTAGCTTTTTTTACGCAAAATAAACGACATCTGCACAAATACGGCATTATTATCGCCTTCTTCGTGTTGTGTCTGATCGTCACGGTGATTGGCGAGGTTCAGGTGGCGCAAGGTGCCTGGAGCAGCAATTACTTCTTAAGCGACGAGAACATGCTGATCGTTCTGCGCCAGATCTCGATTAACGGCATTCTGGCCATCGGCATGACCTTTGTGATTATTACCGCCGGGGTCGATCTTTCCGTGGGCTCGGTATTGGCGCTGAGCGGCATCGTTGCCGCCCGCTTTGCCACCACCAACAGCGGGCTGTCTATCGGCGATACCGCGCACGCCGTGATGGTGCCGCTGATTGTCGCCCTGGGCATCGGTATCGTCTGCGGGCTGATCAACGGCACCATTCTGGCCCGCTACCGCTTGCAGCCCTTCATCGTCACCATGGGGATGCTTTCCGCCGCCCGTGGCCTGGCGCTGCTGACGACCGACGGTAACCCGGTTTCCCAACTTAACAACGATTTCCGCTGGTTAGGCAATGGCTATGTGCTGGGCATCCCGGTGCCGGTGATTATTTTCACCGCCCTGTTTGTGCTCGCCTGGATCCTGCTCAATAAGACCATCTTCGGCCGCCATGTGTATGCCGTGGGGGGCAACCAGAAGAGCGCCCGCACCTCCGGCATCAGCGTGATCCAAATCAAGGTATTGGTCTACACCCTGTGTGCTGCCCTGGCGGGCATCGCCGGTTTGATCCTGACGGCCCGTACCGGCTCCGCACAAACCAACGCCGGTAGCGCCTACGAGCTGGACGCCATTGCCGCCGTGGTCATTGGCGGCACCAGCATGGCCGGCGGCGTCGGCACCTTGGTTGGCACCCTGTTCGGCGTATTGATTATCGGCGTGATGAATAACGGCCTCGATTTGCTCGGTGTGCAGTCCTATTACCAGCAGATCATCAAGGGCGCATTGATTGTTGTCGCCGTGTTGCTCGACCCGTCACGCAAACAACAGCGTGACTAACTTACCTCATAACAACAAAACCCTATAACCAGGAGTCACCATGAACAAGATGACCAAAATTGCGTTGCTCACCTCCGGCCTGCTGCTGGGGACCTCAACGCTGGCCCAGGCCGCCCCGGTGAAAATCGCCGTGCTGATGTACGGCATGAAGGCCGAGTTTGTCCAACTGATGGAAAAGGCGGCGAAAGAGCATCCTGAGGTTAAAAACGGTAACGTGCAGCTCACCGTTTACGATGGCCGCTACGACCCGATGGTGCAGAACAATCAGGCAGAAACCGCCATTCAGACCAAGACTGATGCCATCATCATTAACCCGATGGATTACGAGGCCAACATCGATGTGGTGACCATGGCCAACAAGGCCAAGATCCCGGTGGTAGTCACCAACGCCCGTTTGAATACCGATCAGATGACCTCTGAAGTGGTCTCTGACGACGTGCTCGGCGGGTATCTGGAAGCCAAAGCGGTGCTGCAAAAAATGAACTGCCAGGGCAACGTGGTGATTATCGAAGGACCAAAAGGCGGCAGCGGTGAGATCCAGCGTGGGCAAGGCAACGACAAGGCTATTGCCGAATGTGGTCCAGGCAAAATCAAGGTGCTGGAGCGCAAGACGGCCAACTGGTCACGTGCCGAGGCACTGCCGCTGATGGAAAACTGGTTGCAGAAACACCGTGGCCAGATTAACGGCGTCATCGCGCAAAACGACGAAATGGCCTTGGGAGCGATTGAAGCCATCAAGGGTGCCAATCTGAACGTGAAAGACTTTGCGATTGCCGGGGTCGACGGCGTCTCCGATGCCATTCGTGCCGTACAGGCCGGTGAGATGGTGTCGATTCTACAAGATGCCCATGCCCAGATGCAGGGTTCTATCGATGTAGCGCTGCGCGCGGTAAAAGGCGACAGCTATCAGCCACAGTCGGATATCTGGAAGCAGTATGCAGGCCAGATGCAGTGGGATAACGGCACGGCTAAACGCTACTCGGTGCCATGGACCGTGGTGACCACCGAAAACGCCGCCCAACTGCTGGATGCGCGTAAGTAAGTATCCCTAAACCTTTGAACTAGTCTATTAATCTCCCCCTCACCCCAACCCTCTCCCACAGGGAGAGGGAGCTGCATAGAGTGCGAAGTTAGCCCGTACAGCTTCGAAAAGTTGGGAGTAATAAAAAGACCAAAGACTGGGCATTACACCGAAAAATCAACGAACTCGATCCCTATAGGGAGAGGGAGCTGCGTGGAGTGCGAAGTTAGACCATACAGCTTCGGAAACTTGGGAGTAATAAAAAGACCAAAGTCCGGGCATTACACAGAAAAAATCAACGAACTCGATCCCCACAGGGAGAGGGAGCTGCATAGAGTGCGAAGTTAGCCCGTACAGCTTCGGAAACTTGGGAGTAATAAAAAGACCAAAGACTGGGCATTACACCGAAAAATCAACGAACTCGATCCCTACAGGGAGAGGGAGTTGCGTGGAGCACGAAGTTAGCCCGTACAGCTTCGAAAAGTTGGGAGTAATAAAAAGACCAAAGACAGGACGTTACGCCGCTCAATTCACCGAAATCCCCCACTTTTTCATCCGCGATAGCAGCGTTGTCCGTTTTAGCCCAAGGCGCTGTGCGGCCCCTCGTGGCCCGGCGACTACGCCGTTGGTTTCTCTCAGCACACGTAGCACCCGTTGGCGCTCATCCTCCTCCGGCGATACCGTTTCCTTGGCTGGCGCCGAGAGCACCACTGCGGGTTGCGAATACGGCAATTCAGGTAGCGGCAGCTCGAGCACCGAGCCACGCGTCAACAATACCGCCCGCTCAATCACGTTCTCCAGTTCACGCACATTGCCCGGCCATGGCATCTGGCTTAATAGCCGCAGCGTTTGTGCCGGGATACTGTCGATGGTGCGTTTCATGCGGCGAGCAATTTTATGGGTCAGGAACTTCACCAACTGGGGGATATCCTCAGGCCGTTCGCGCAGCGGTGGAATGACGATAGGAAACACGTTCAAGCGATAGAACAGATCGCTGCGAAACTCACGATCGGCCACCATCTGTTGCAAATCCCGGTTGGTGGCGGCGATCAGGCGGATATCAACAGAGATCGGTTTGTTACCACCGACTCGTTCAAACTCCCGCTCCTGTAACACCCGCAGCAGCTTGGGTTGCAGCTCAATGGGGATCTCCCCCACTTCATCGAGGAACAGTGTCCCCTTCTCCGCCAGCTCAAAGCGGCCCATGCGTTGCGTGGAAGCCCCGGTAAACGAGCCTTTTTCATGGCCAAACAGGTCGCTTTCTAACAAACCCGCAGGCATTACCGCACAGTTCATTTTCACCATGCGCTGGTCACGCCGTTCGCTCAGGTTATGGATCGCTCGCGCAATCAGCTCCTTGCCGGTGCCCGTTTCCCCGAGGATCAGTACCGAACAGTCGCTTTTAGCCACGATTTCGACCTGTTTGAGTACCGCAGACATCCCCGCGCTACGCCCGACAATCTCGCTCAGATCGGGATGATTGACGTTGATCTGCTCGGTCAGATACAGGTTCTCATGTACCAGGCTCTCTTTGAGCCGGTTGATCTCCTGACAGGCCAGCGCGTTATCCACCGCGATGGCAATACGCTCGGCAATCTGTTGCAGCACCCGCAAGTTGGCCGCATTGAAGCCATCCGCCTGACATTGTGCCAACTTCAGCACGCCCAGTTTCTTTTGGCCAAATATCAGTGGCAATACGCACAATGCCTCGATCCGGCCTTGTGAAAGATCAAACAGCCGACGTTCATAGCCAGAAAGCTGCTCGGCATTTTTCAGGTTCAGCAGCAGCATTTCGCCGCTGCGCATCACCCGTTCAGTTAAGGTGCCTGCCAACGCCACGTTGTACTGCTGGCGTTCGGCGGCGTTATTGTTCAGATAGTGGGTGGAGTAGATGGTGAGCTGCTCGGCGTGATTACTGCGTAACACGATGCTGATGGCGTCACTGTTGAAAAAGTGGTGAATTTTCTCCGAGATCTCCCCCATTACGTCATCCAGATCCAGCTTTGACAGCACCGCATTGGTGACATCCACCAAGATGCGATAGTCATCCAGCTCATGACGCAGTTGGTGCTGTAGCCCTTGCGCGTTTTCCAGCAAAACAATCTGCTGCGTGGCCAGCGCCACCAGCTCCATCAGCGTTTGCAACTGCACCAGGCTGGCATCGCTGAACGGCTCGTTTCCGCTACGCAGTAATTCACAGCCACCGAGCGGCCGACCGCTCGCATGTAGCGGCATCAAACAGTATTGGTTGAAGGGCGGATGCAACTTCAGGGCGCGGATTTGCGGATAGCGATCGTGCAGCTCATCGGCCTGCCAGCGTTGGGGTAACGAGCTGTGTTGGAAGCGGCTCACCGGGCCATTCGCCAGCAGCGTTTCGTCCTGATAGTTTACCGGCTGCTGCGCGTGATCCAGCCCGTGAAAACTCACCCGTTCGCTATGAGGATCAAATAGCACCAACGCGACGCTGTCGGCCAGTTGCAGGCGCCGCAACACCTGGCGCAATTGCAGTAACAGATCGATGAAATTATGCTGCCCGAGCAGCATGCGGGTAATTTCGAGCAGGTCTTGTTGTTCTAAGCGTACAGTCGACATGGTTTATCACTTGTCTGAGTCACGAAGATTATTGCCAGCGAACATCCTCACAAAGAGTAAGGTTTGTTAATGGTAATTTCTCCCGACCGGATCAACAAAACACCGCAACAGGAATATCATTTGCCGGGGATAGCACAATTTATCGCCGTTCCTGGTCACCTTCGCCTGCCAGGAACAGCGCGACGTCCTGCTCCACTTCTCCCATAGCTTGCAGCGCCGACAAGGTTTCCTGTGCTTCGTGCTCATCCAGGCGGCTCATGGCAAAGCCTACATGGATCAGCACCCAGCTACCGATTAGCGCTTCTGGCGCTTCATCGTCCTGACACACCAGGGCAATATTCACTTCTCGTTGCACACCGCAGACGTCGACCCAGGCGTGCTGGGGTTGGTTTTCGTCCAGCGCCACAACCTTACCGGGAATGCCTATACACATGCTTTTTCCTCTTGGTTATTCAATTTCCAGGCGCTTGAGTTGCAAACCGTCATCCGCCTGCACCCGTAGGTTGCGCCCGCCGCATTGCGGGCAGATCAACACCTGGGGAACCAGCAGTTGCATCTCCGCCCGGCAGTCGTGACACCAGCACTGGGCCTGTTGTTCGAGCAGATGTAACTCACAGCCTTCGGCCAAGGTGCCGCGACAAACCATGTCGAAGCAGAACCGTAGGGACTCCGCCTCCACGCAGGAAAATGCGCCAATCTCAAACCAGACGGCGGTAATACGCCGGGCATGATTTTGCCGGGCGTGTTGCTGCATGATTTCCATCGCATGATGGCACAGGGTTATTTCATGCATCTGTCCTCCGTTGTTCGGCGATGAATGGCCGAAGCTTCAGCTAGTGCAATTACGGTGCCAAGGTGATCCCATGGCCCTCTCCCCAAGGAGAGGGGACCGATCGAGTTGGGCTGAAAGTATAGTGATCCTTCATAAACACCGGCTGACTCACCTTTGCTAAAGGGGGCGATCGAGGTTGCTGATATGACAGCCCTTCTCCCAACAGAGTAGGGGCTATCAGCTCCCTCTCCCTGTTGGAGAGGGGACCGATCGAGTTGGGCTGAAAGTATAGTGATCCTTCATAAACACCGGCTGACTCACCTTTGCTAAAGGGAGCGATCGAGGTTGCTGATATGACAGCCCTTCTCCCAACAGAGTAGGGGTTATCAGCTCCCTCTCCCTGTGGGAGAGGGTTGGGGTGAGGGTCAAACCGTCATTTTTGCTATCGATTTCGACAAAAATGACGAAGTGACGACGCCAACCCGGGCTGAATGTGACGAATATCCCCTCCCGCGTCGTCGTTTATGCCAATCAGCCGCTCATATGCGGCCAATAAAAACCCAACCATTTGTTTTATATATATTTATTACGTTTGGCACGTTTTATGTATAGCTAACGGCAGCACAGACTCAAAGGCTCGCCGCCTGGGGTTTAACGATGGAAGGTAACCAGGAGTGACTGATGAACAGGTTTATCATGGCCGATCCGCAAAAATGTATCGGCTGCCGCACTTGTGAGATCGCCTGCGTAGTGGCACATAGCCAAAATCAGGATGTCTCGGCGCTGGATGCCGCCAACTTCACGCCTCGCCTGCATCTGCTGAAAGGCGGCAATATCAGCACCGTGGTGCTGTGTCGTCAGTGTGATGATGCCCCCTGCGCCAGCGTTTGCCCCAACGGGGCCATCAGCCAGAGCGACGGCATGGTCAAGGTCACGCAGGAACGCTGCATCGGCTGTAAAGCCTGCGTCATGGCTTGCCCATATGGGGTGATGGAAGTGATCACCCGCCCGGTAGCCCACCATGGCAATGCCTCGATGTTCCCCGCCGCCGAGAAAGCGGAAGCGCACAAGTGCGATCTCTGCTCCGGACGAGCCAACGGCCCGGCCTGTATGGAGTTTTGCCCCACCGATGCGCTGCACTGCGTAGACCAACAGCTGCTGCAAAAAATGAATGCGGAAAAACGCCGCCGCGCCGCACTCACCCCACTGTCGTTGGCAATGTGAGCGTGAATCGCTTTCTGTTGGAGGAACGGCCATGAACCGCTTTGTTATTGCGGAGCCTCAGCACTGTATCGGCTGCAACACCTGCATGGCCGCCTGCACCGAGGTGCATAAGGCTGAAGGGCTACAGTCGCATCCCAGACTGACGGTGACGCGCGTCGGAGAGCAAACGGCACCGATGCTTTGCCGCCAATGTGAAGACGCCCCTTGCGCGCGCGTTTGCCCGGTCAATGCCATCACGCACGGCGAGCACGCCATCGAGCTGAACGAGACCCTGTGCATTGGCTGCAAGCTGTGTGGCCTGGCCTGCCCGTTCGGTGCAATCACGCCTGCGGGCAGTGGGCCGGTCAATATCCCGTCGATGTTTGAACAGTACGTCCCGGCAGAACTGTTGCCCGACGTGCCAACCAGTCCCGCAAGCCAATCGCCCTATCTGTCCTGGAATGCCGGGATTAAAACGGTGGCGGTGAAGTGCGATCTCTGCGCGTTCCTCGCCGATGGGCCTGAATGCGTACGCATCTGCCCAACCAATGCCTTGCATATCGTCGATGAACAGCAGCTTGAGCAGGAAGCGCAGGCCCGGCGTTTGGCGCGAGCCGGCCAGGTCGCGATCGGCTGGCCATCCTCTCCTTCTCTCGTCAGGGGGCAGAAATAAACATGGACTCTCTCACTCTACTGCTTTGGGCTTTGGTGATTTATGTCGCCGGTGGCGTGCTGTCGCTACTGCTGTTTCGCCGGGAGCGCCTTGCCATTTTGCTGGCGGGGATCAGCGCGATGCTCGGTGGCCTATTAGGACTATGCAGCGCCGTTCCCGTCCTGTTAAGCGGGCATACCCTCTCCTTCTCCACCCCTGGCCTGTTCTCGTTTGCCGCTTTTGTGGTGCGCATGGACTCGCTGGCGGCCTTTATGCTGGTGGTGATTTCGCTGCTGGTCACCGTTTGTGCGTTGTATTCCATCGCCTATGTGCAGGAATATCGCGGTAAAGGCGCCGCGAGCATGGGATTCTTTATGAACCTGTTTATCGCCTCGATGGTCGGGCTGGTGGTGATGGATAACGCCTTCTACTTCATCATTCTGTTCGAAATGATGTCGCTGGCCTCCTGGTTCCTGGTGATCGCCGATCAGGATGACGAATCCATCAGCGCCGGTTTGCTGTACTTCTTTATCGCCCATGCCGGATCGGTGCTGATCATGATCGCCTTCTTCCTGATGTGGCGGCAGAGCGGCAGCCTGGACTTTGACTCCTTCCGTTCGCTGTCGCTTTCCCCTTGGATGGCATCGGTCGTTTTCCTGCTGGCTTTCTTTGGCTTTGGGGCCAAGGCGGGGATGCTGCCGCTGCACAGCTGGCTACCGCGTGCCCACCCGGCAGCCCCTTCTCATGCTTCTGCGCTGATGTCTGGCGTGATGGTGAAGATCGGCATCTTCGGCATCATCAAGGTCGGGATCGATCTGCTGGGTGCCACCGAAATGTGGTGGGGCATCGTGGTGCTGACCTTCGGTGCGGTGTCTGCGGTGTTGGGTGTGCTGTATGCATTGGCCGAGCACGATATCAAACGCCTGCTGGCCTGGCACACGGTAGAGAACATCGGCATCATTTTAATGGGCGTTGGCGTGGCGATGGTCGGCATGGCTAGCGGACATCCGATAATGGCTGCGCTGGGCCTGCTCGGCGCGCTGTATCACCTGCTCAACCATGCGGTGTTTAAAGGCTTGCTGTTCCTGGGGGCCGGTGCCGTGATTTGGCGCGTGCATACCCGCGATATGGAACAGATGGGGGGTCTGGCGAAGCTGATGCCGCTGACCGGGCTGGCGTTCCTGATCGGCTGTATGTCGATCTCCGCCCTGCCGCCGCTGAACGGGTTTATCAGCGAGTGGTACACCTACCAATCGCTATTCTCCATGAGCCACGACGGCAACTTTGTGATGCGCCTCAGCGGCCCGATTGCCATGGTGATGCTGGCGATCACCGGGGCGCTGGCGGCGATGTGCTTCGTCAAGGTCTACGGCGTCAGCTTCTGCGGCGGGCCGCGCGGTGAAAAAGCGGCGCAGGCTCGCGAAGTGCCGTGGCAGATGACAGTCTCCATGCTGTTGCTGGCCCTGCTGTGCGTACTGCTCGGCGTGGGGGCCAGCGTAGTCGCACCCATTCTGGCGCAGGTTGCCATGACGCTGGTTGGCACTCATGACGTCACCGTCGTGCAAGGTTCAATGCTGGTGCCGCAACTGGCCAGCCAGGCCATGCTGTCACCGGCGTTGACCTTTATCCTGCTGCTCGCTCTGCCGCTGATCCCATTGGCGGTGTATCTGCTGCTGAAAAGCAATCAGTCCAGCTTCCGCCGCCGTGGCGACCCGTGGGCCTGTGGCTATAACTGGGAGCAGGCGATGGCGGTGTCTGCTGGGGGCTTTACCCAACCACTGCGCGCCATGTTTGCTTCGCTGTACCGTCTGCGCAAGCAGCTCGATCCAACGCCTGCATTGTCGCGGGCACTGGAACAGACCACCGCAGGGGCAACCCGTGCCGAACCGTTCTGGGATGACTGGATCATCAATCCGCTAGTCAAGGCCTCTCAGCGTCTGGGTGTGCGGTTGCAGGGCATGCAGAGCGGCGACTTCCGCTTCTATTGCCTGTATGTGGTGATCGCCTTGGTGATCCTGCTGTTGCTTGTCGCGGTTTAAGGGGAAATAGCATGTCGATGCAGGAAACACCGTCGTTAATGATGGGACTCTTCGCGCTGATGCAGGCGCTGATAATGCTGGCGCTCGCGCCGCTGTTCACCGGGATCTCCCGCCAAATCCGCGCCCGGATGCACTCGCGCCGTGGCCCCGGCATTTGGCAGGACTACCGCGATATGGGCAAGCTGTTCAAACGCCAGGAGGTGGCTCCGGCACAGTCGGGCGCCATCTTCCGCGTGATGCCTTATGTGTTGCTGAGCAGCATGTTGCTGGTGGCGATGACGCTGCCCATCTTCACGCGGACGTCGCCGTTTGCCGGTGCGGGGGACTTGATCACCCTGCTCTATCTGTTCGCACTGTTCCGCTTCTTCTTCTCGCTGTCTGGTCTGGATACCGGTAGCCCGTTTGCCGGGATCGGGGCCAGCCGCGAACTGACGCTGGGCGTATTGGTGGAACCTACGCTGATCCTGGCGTTGCTGGTGGTGGCCCTGATTGCCGGGTCCACCAATATTGGCACCATCAGCGCCACCCTGACCGAAGGTTGGAGTTCCCCGACGGCCACCCTGCTGGCCATGCTGGCCTGCGGTTTCGCCGCGTTTATCGAAATGGGCAAAATCCCCTTCGATGTAGCGGAGGCAGAACAGGAACTTCAGGAAGGGCCGCTGACCGAATACTCCGGCTCTGGCCTGGCGTTGGTGAAATGGGGGATCGGTCTCAAGCAGGTGGTGGTGGCCGAGCTGTTCCTGGCGGTGTTTATTCCCTTTGGCAAGGCGGCGGAACTGACGGTGCCTGCGCTGGCGCTGGCGACAGTCATCATGCTGGCCAAGCTGCTGGCGGTGTTTGTCATCGCCTCCATTTTTGAAAATACCTTGGCGCGTGGGCGGTTCTTGTTGACGCATCACGTTACCTGGCTCGGTTTTGGCGTAGCGGCGCTGGCCTTTGTCTTTTACCTAACCGGTCTGTAGCCGCCAGGAAACCCATTATGGAAAATACGCTCTGTTTGCAATATACCGCCCTCGCCACGCTGCTGCTGCCGTTTATCGGCGCGCTGCTGACGGCCTGCGTGCCGCAACGGATGGCCAAGTGGATCTGTACCCTGTTTGCGCTGCTGGCCACGCTGGGTACGGTGATCATCGGTTGGTTATTCCTGGCCCATGGCAAGGCGGATACCACCATCACGCTGTTGCAATACGGCAACGTGGCGCTGTTCGGTTTTATCATCGACCGCATCAGCACGCTGATTGTCTTCGCGGTGGTGTTTCTTGGCCTGCTGGTCAGCCTGTATTCCACCGGTTACCTCACCACGGCCAACCGCGAACATCCCCATGAGGGCAGCAACCGCTATTACGCTTTCCTGCTGATCTTTATCGGGGCGATGGCCGGGCTGGTGATGTCCTCCACCATTCTGGGACAATTGCTGTTCTTCGAGATCACCGGCGGCTGTTCCTGGGGGTTGATTAGCTACTACCAGACGCCGAAGGCACAGCGCTCGGCCATGAAAGCCCTGCTGATCACCCATATTGCCTCGATCGGCTTATACCTGGCGGCAGCGACGTTGTTCCTCAATACCGGCACCTTCGCCCTGAGCGCGATTGCGCAGCTCAACGGTACGGCCAGTCTGGTCGTGTTTGGCGGCATCCTGTTTGCGGCCTGGGGGAAATCGGCCCAGCTTCCGTTGCAGGCCTGGCTACCCGATGCCATGGAAGCCCCTACTCCGGTGAGCGCCTATCTGCACGCGGCTTCGATGGTGAAGGTGGGCGTCTACATCTATGCCCGCGCCATCCTGTCTGCGGATACGGTGCCGCATATTATCGGCTGGGTCGGCATCGTCATGGCGACTATCACCCTGATTTACGGTTTCCTGATGTACCTACCGCAAAAGGATATGAAGCGTCTGCTGGCGTGGTCCACCATCACCCAGCTCTCCTATATCTTCCTGGCGTTATCCATCTCCATCTTCGGTTCCAAAACCGCCTTTCTTGGCGGCGTGGCCTACATCTTTAACCACGCGTTTGCCAAGAGCCTGTTCTTCCTGGTGGCAGGGGCGCTGAGCTACAGCTGCGGTACCCGGATGCTGCCGCGCTTGCAGGGCGTGATGAACAAGATGCCGCTGCTGGGCGTCGGGTTCTGTGTAGCCGCGTTGGCGATCACCGGGGTGCCGCCGTTTAACGGCTTCTTCAGCAAGTTCCCGATTTTTGCCGCTGGTTTTGCACTGTCGCACGAGTTCTGGCTGATGACGCCGCTGATGGTGCTGGTGCTGATCGAATCGGTCGCCAGCTTTGCCTGGTTCATCTATTGGTTTGGGCGCGTTATTCCCGGCAAACCCAGTGATGAGGTGGCACAGGCCGCTCCGCTGCCGCTGGTGATGAGCGTGGTGTTAGTGATTCTGATCGCGATGTCGGTAGGTTCCAGCGTGATTGCCGTCGCCTGGCTTGGATAAGGGAGTTGATTATGACTGGTTCAC